>JBAUIL010000001.1:0-9101 GCA_049682915.1 Ahrensia sp.
TTGGCTTGGTCTGTTTTGGTGCGCACATCTTCCAGCGCGGTGGCAAGATCGGCTGAGGGATCAAATTCCACCACCAAATTAGCACCACCCTGGAAAGCGGAGCCGGACATTGAATCAATGCCCTTGATGTTTTTGATCTCAGACTCGAGCGGGCGAAGCAGCAGGCGTTCCGCATCTTCAGGCGAAACACCTTGCAGAAACATGCCGACAAAGATGATCGGCACCTGAATGTCGGGTTCGGCTTCTTTGGGAATGTTTACATAGGAGACCGAGCCGGTGACCAGAAAGAAAATCAGCGCGACAATTGTCAGGCGCGCATTGCGAACCGCAATGGACAGGAAGTTCATCATTACTGTGTTCCTTCCACACCGCCCGCCTCGGCGATCAAGCGGTTGATTGCTTCTTCATCGGCCTCGACCGGATCAACGGTTTGGCCTTCGGAGATAATGTTTTGGCCCAGCACGACAATGCGTGCACCTTCGGGAATGCCAGCCAGGATGAGTGCGTCAGTGCCATCGTCGACAATATCGATCGGGTAGAACACCACCTTATTGTCGGCATCGACCGCGCGTACGCCGAGTTCACCGGCATCGTTGAGCGTGATGATGGAGCGCGGCACGGGCGTGGCAGAGACAGCATTGCCGCGCAGAATCACTTCGGTTGTCATGCCCGATGGAATGCTGAGGTCCGGATTGGGCACGTCAACTTCGACCGTGTAAGTCCTGGTGACTGGATCGGCTTGTCGGGAGATGTAGCGGATTGTACCGTCAACGATTGCGCCGTTGACCAAACGCAGCTGTGCCGCATTGCCAACGCTGACAATCGGTAAATCACCCTCATTGACCTCACCCAGACCGATAATCGGATCAAGCGCGATCAATGTGGCGACCGTTGCGCCCGGCTGCACGGCGGAACCGACTTCGACATCAAGCACGTTGATGATACCGTCAAAGGGCGCAAAAACAGTCAGGCGCTCCATCTCTGCTTCAATTTTGGCAAGGTCACTTTCCGCCTGACGTAAAGCGGAAATAGTTTGATCAAGTTGCAGTTTCGGCAGCGTTCCACGTTCGACCAGCGCGCGGCGTGCTTCGGTGTCAGCACGGCGCTGTTCGACCAATTGTTGGGCGCTGGCTAATGTGGCTTCACGGCCCTCCGGATCGAGGGTGAGGATCAAATCGCCTTTCTTGACAGCATCACCTTGTTTGACAGCGATATCAGCGACCACACCGTTTTCACGTGCGGTGACCGCTGTGGTTTTGTCGGCCTGGGTTGTGCCAGAAATGCGCACGGATCGCGCGTGTTCGATCTTTGGAATGACCACAAACCCGATGCGCTGAATGTCGGCATTTTGTTCGGCTTCCGATTGAGCGGGGTCAGTGCTTTCTTCCAACGTGGCGGGCTGTGTGTCTTGCGCCACCGCGCCACCTACCGACGAAAAATCGCCGGTCAGCACCCAGATTGCACTGGCGATAAACACAAGAATAGCGACGTAACGGTTGGCTTTCATATCAATTCCAAACTAACTGCCTGCGATACACGGTCGAGGCGTTCAAACAAGCATTTTGCATATACAAATCTATTGCACTGCACAACAAACCATACCTTGTGTTTTTGCCTGAAGATTAAGCAAATGCGATCTCTTTACTTAAGGGCATCTGGCGCAAACGGTTTCCACTCAGCTTTGACACAGCATTGGCCAAAGCAGGAATTGAAGGCGGTGTACCGATCTCGCCGACACCGCCCATATGGGGGCTGTTTTCCAGAATGACGACCTCGAAATCGGGCACCTGGTTCATGCGCATCGCATCAAAATCATAGAAATTTTGCTGATCAACCATGCCATCGGTGATGGTGATTTCCTGTCCGAGCGCGCTCGACAGGCCGAAGATCGCGCCCGAGGTCAGCTGGTTTTCGATAATGGCCGGGTCCAAAGCGGTGCCGACATCGGCGACGATCCAGACCTTTTCGATCCGTACACCATCGGGTGTGTTGGCGACCTGCACGACCTGTCCCACCCAGCTGCCAAAGGACAGCGTAAAGGCAACGCCTTTGGCTTTGTTGGCTGGCAATGGTGCATCCCATTGTGAGACGGAGCGCAGCTCCTGCATCACGCTGACGGCGACCGGGAAGTCAGCCATCAATTCAACGCGCAAATCGAATGGGTCGCGCCCCGCTTTTTGGGCGATTTCATCCATGAAGCACTCGTGGAAGAACCCGTTGAACGAGTTGCCCACCGCCCGCCAGAAACCAACCGGTACCGAGTTGTCGATTTTGTGGCCCGATACACGGTAATTGGCAATCGAATAGGGCTGGTCAAAGGCGCCCTCGGTCAGCAAACGCTCGGGTCCTGCCGGTGACAGGGAGGGGAAGGTGCGCCCCATGACGCTTTCCAAGATGGATGGCGTAGCAATGCGCATATCCAACGCGGTCAACTTGCCGTCCTGTGTGATTACAGCCTTGAAGCGGCCTGCGGCCAAAGGCCGGTAGGTGTCGTGGGTGGTGTCTTCTTCGCGGGTCCAAATGACTTTGATGGGGCGTCCCTCGGTCTCTTTGGCGAGAAGCGAGGCGTAGAGCGCGAAGTCGACCTCGCCGCGCCGGCCAAACCCGCCGCCAAGAAAGGTGGTGTTGACGCTAACGTCGGCGCTGTCGATTTCCAGCGCGCCCGCACATACAGTGCGGATGATTGTTGGCGCCTGGTTGGGCGCCCAAATTTCAAGCTTGCCATCGGCAAATTGCGCGGTGGCATTCATAGGCTCCATGGTGGCGTGTGCCAGAAACGGCACGTCATAGTCCGCCTCGAGAATAGTCTCAGGCGCAGCGTCGGCAATTGCTTTGGCAGTGTCGCCATCGTTGCGCAGTGCGCTTCCGCCATCGTTGCCAGCGGCGGCTTGGCGCGCAATATCCATCATCTCTTCGCTGGTGGCGGGATAGGCCGGGGCATCCCACTCGACCGCAATCGCCTCCGCCGCCTTGAACGCAGCCCAGCTGTTTTGCGCGATGACACCAAAGCCGTGACCGGTTTGGGTGTTCAACGGCACAATCTTGATGACCCCCGCCATTGCTTCCGCGGCAGTCAGGTCAGCCGTGCGCGGCTTGCCGCCAAACACCGGAGACATGCGCACAGTGCCATATACCATGTCGGGCAGATCCACATCGACGCCATAGATAGGCGCGCCGGTCACTTTGGCGCGCACATCCGTGCGCTGCTGCGGCTTGCCGAGAAGTGTCCATTCGGACGGCTCTTTCAGTTTCAGGTTTTCAGGCACTGTTTGGGCGGTGGCATTATCTAGTAAGTCGGCAAAGGGAATAAGAGATCCGTCGCTCTGGCGCACACCATCAACACTCATGGTCAGGCTTTGCATGTCCTGGCCGCTTGCCGCCGCTGCCGCCGATAACACCACGTGGCGCGCGGCGGCACCGGCATAGCGCATCTTGTCAAAAGCGTCGCGGGTAGACGATGAACCACCGGTCACCTGCAGGCCGAGTGTTTTGCCAAAAAAGCCAGAAACAGTCCGCATTGTTTCGGCAAAGAAACTATCGGCAAAGACCGGGAAGGGGCCGCCCTCCTCCAGCATGGCCGCGTTATAGTATGCGCCTGCTGCAGGCCCGTGTTCAACCACGAGTGCGTCCAAGGGAAGGCCCAGCTCTTCAGCCGCCAAGGCGGCCAGTGTGGTGGTGACGCCCTGACCCATTTCGGCGCGTGGCACAATGACGTTGAATTGGCCGGAGGTATCCAGATAAACCCAAGGATTAAACACCGCTTCGCCAGCGGTCTTTTGGGCGTCAAGCGGGTTTTCATGGTCTTGGCTCAGCGTGTAGTAGCCGACAGCCAGGCCACCGGCGACGGCACCAAGACCGACCAGAAATGTGCGACGAAGAATGTTGCCCATGATCAAGGTTCCAGCGTTCAGGTTTCGATTTCACCGCTGGCGGCTTGCGCGCCTGCGGCTCGTTTGATGGCGGCCCGGATTTTTGGATAGGTTCCGCAGCGGCAAAGATTGCCGCGCATGGCCTCATCAATGTCAGCGTCTGTCGGGTTGGGCGTTGTCTCAAGCAGCGCAACCGCACTCATGATCTGACCGGACTGGCAATAACCGCATTGAGGAACCTGCTCATCAATCCATGCTTGCTGCACCGGGTGCAATAGTGTTTCACCCAAGCCTTCAATTGTGGTGACCGCGCCGGTGACGTCAGCGACCGGCGTGATGCAGGAGCGCACGGGATTGCCATCAATCAGCACGGTGCAAGCGCCACAGGCCGCCACACCACAGCCGAATTTGGGGCCCTTGATGCCTGCAATATCACGTAATGCCCACAGGAGCGGCATGTCGGGATAATCTTCGACGGCAAGGTCGATCTGTTTTTGATTGACGGTCAGTTTCACAGTGCTTTTCCAGTCAGGTGCAATGTCGTTATCGTGGATAAGATGGGTATCTAGGCGATTTCAATTTCTGACAAGTTGACAAAATAACGAAATATGTCAGATAGTCAATCATGCTCCATTTTTCTCCTGACAAAAGCGGTGTTATCCTCAACGCGGCATTTGATGTTTTTGTCACCTATGGTTTTCGCAAGACATCCATGGACGATATTGCGCGCGCGGCGGGGCTTTCCCGGCCGGCGCTCTACCAGTCATTTAAAAACAAGCAGGACATCTTCCGTGCGCTCAGCCGTTTCATGCTGGAACGGGCTTGTGTGCTGGCAGCGCAAGAAATGCAGTCTGATGCGCCATTCGCGGAACGTTTGTTGCGGTCGGTGGACGCCAGTATTCTCAGCATTCACCGGATAATAGATGCCACGCCCCACGGCGCGGAGCTGATCGGAATAAACGCCGAGATTGCGCCCGACATTGAGCGCGACTGGGACCAGCAGTTGGCAACGGTTTGGGGCGACGCTTTTCAGCAAGCAGCTAATAAGGGTGAAATTGCTTTGAGCGGGTTGGATGCCCGTGATGCGGCGCGACTGTTCATGTATGCTATGGAAGGTATCAAGCAGGCTTATATGTGTGGTACACCGACAGAACCTGAAGTGCGCAAGCTGGTTGCCTTTTTTGACGCGTCACTTGCGCCGCGCTGACCGTTGCAACACATAGGTTTGGTTTCAGCTAGCTTAGCGGTTTTTATGGGCTTTCAACACGCTTTGTATCCGCGCGCTGACGGTTGGCCGTTCACGACCTGGCAGGATGGACGGATCCAGCTCATGGCTCAGATCAAGCGTTGCTTCGACGCCGATTGCATCGAAATGCGCGTCGAGAAAATCGAGCGCTGCAGCCCGCCCAAGATCGCGCATATAGCAAAGAAAATCGAGTTCTGTATTCAGCTTCGACGATGCCGACAGATTCTGCACCGCGCTGTCGGCATCAATCCGGTGCATGCGGATGGAGGAGTATTCCGTCCCCTCCAGACGGCCCGTTTCTTTGAGGCGGCGGACAAATTCGATCGCGCGGAATTCGCGCAGCAGCGCGCCATTAAACGTGATTTCATTGACGCGGTCGGCGATTTCCTGAGCGGTTTTCGGCACTTGGTCACGCATGATCGGATTGATTTGCACCAGCAGGCAGTCTTCGACCGTGCTCTTGTAAAAGAACGGAAACAGCGCCGGATTGCCGCCAAAGCCGCCATCCCAATAGGGGATGCCGTCAATCTCGACCGCTTTGTAAATTGTCGGCAGACAAGCCGATGCCATCACCGTTTCGATGGTAATCTCATCGCGGTCGAACACACGCACCTTGCCGTTGAGCACATTGGTTGCAGACACAAAGGCGTTGAACGCATTACAGTTCCGCACGGCTTCGAAATCAATCTGCTCGGCAATCACATCGCGCAGCGGGTTAATGTCCAGCGGGTTGAGGTCATAAGGTGAAAATACTCCCGACAGCATGTTAAAGCCGATATAGCCCGGCGAATTTTCCAGCGACCAATTGCCCGCCAGCCGGTCCCACGGCGTGCGCTGCATGGGCGACAATGATCCCAATGCCGCGACCGCATGCCAGAACTGATCGAGGCTTTCGCGCGCACCGTCACGGCCATTTTTGGTGTAGCCTGAAGCCAACGCCGCAAGGTTCATCGCACCGGCGCTGGTGCCAGATATGCTGTCGAACGTCAGCCGCCCATCTTCCAGCAAAGCATCGAGTACGCCCCATGTGAATGCACCGTGCGAACCGCCGCCCTGCAGCGCCAGATTGATCGGCTTGGTTGATGCGCCAGCTTTTTTATCGCTCACAGGGCGGTCCAGCCGCCATCAACGGAAATCGATGTGCCGGTGATTTGCGCAGCGTGGTCGGAACACAAAAAGACGACTGTGCCACCCAATTGTTCAACGGTGGCAAATTCGCGCGTCGGCTGACGCTGCAGCATCACTTTTTCGAGCACATCTTCGCGGTTCATTTTATGGGTCTTCATCTGGTCTTCGATCTGGCCTTCAACCAGCGGCGTCAGCACATAGCCAGGGCAGATGGCGTTGCAGGTCGCGCTCAATTTGGCTTCGGCAAATTCCAGCGCGATGGTTTTTGTCAGCCCAATGACCCCATGTTTGGCGGTAACATAGGCCGATTTGTAGGGAGACGCGGTCAGGCCATGGGCAGACGCAATGTTGATGATGCGGCCCCAACCCTTTTCTTTCATCATGGGAATGGCTTTGGCAGCGGTATGGAAGGCCGATGACATATTGATCGCGATGATCGCATCCCATTTAGCAAGCGGAAATTCTTCGACCGGTGCCACGTGCTGAATACCTGCATTGTTGACGAGAATATCCACCGAGCCGAATGCGTCAGCTGCTTTTTCAATCAGCATGTGGCAGGCTTCCGGCTTGGACAAGTCAGCACTCACGTAGATTGTTTCGTTGCCGTGCTGGTCTGCGATTTCTTTGGCTAGGGCATGATCTTCTTTGTTGTCGGTGTAGGAGTTGATCACCACATTATGACCCTCGGCGGCCAAGGCATGGGCAATGCCCAAGCCAATGCCCGAATTTGAGCCGGTAATGACAGCGGTCTTGCGTTCAGCCATGGTGAAATCCTTATTGTCGTGTTTAAAGGGCGCGCAAAGCGCCTATGTGTTGCGTTGCAACATAGCAGCAAAAACAGATTTGTCAGGTCGAAACGGGAGTGCTCAAATGACGTTGAAGATTTTCGGATATCCAGGCTGTACCACGGTCAAGCGGGCACGGGTTTGGGCCGATGAAACCCATGGCGAACATGACTACGCCCATTTTTCGAAAGTGGATGATCTCGCTGCTAGCATCGATGACTGGGTGTCGAAAGCGGGTATCGATGCGGTCTTTAATGACCGGGCGCAAACCTTCAAAAAGATGCAGCCCTCCGAGCAAGCTGCCATTGTGGCGAGCGATGATGCCAAGAAAGTCGCGATGGCTGCAGACCCGCGCTTGATCAAGCGGCCTGTGGGCACCGATGGCGCTACCGTTTTGACCGGCTTCAAAGATGAGGAATGGACCAACGCTTTTTCTTAGCCGCTGGTTTGATTGCGCTGGGCTTTGAGCAGCGCTAAACAGGGCGCACCAAACAACAATTGGGAACACATCGTGACCGCAGCTTTTCTTTCCGCCCCTTTGCCCCGCCGCCAGTCCGTTGGCGTTGATGTCGGGGGTGTCATGGTCGGCGGTGGCGCGCCGGTTGTCGTGCAGTCGATGACCAATACCGATACCGCCGATATCGACGCGACCGTTCAGCAGGTCGCTGCCCTGTCAACGGCTGGCTCAGAAGTCGTGCGAATCACGGTCGACCGCGATGAAAGTGCTGCGGCAGTTCCCAAGATCCGCGAACGGCTGGAGCGGCTTGGTTTTGACGTGCCGCTGGTTGGCGACTTCCATTATATCGGTCATAAATTGTTGGCCGATCATCCCGCCTGTGCCGAGGCGCTCGCCAAATACCGCATCAATCCGGGCAATGTCGGTTTCCGTGCCAAGCGCGACAAGCAGTTCACAGACATTGTCGAGATGGCCATCAAATATGACAAACCTGTGCGCATCGGCGTCAATTGGGGGTCGCTCGACCAGGAATTGCTGACCAAGCTGATGGATGAAAACCAGGACAAAGGTTTTCCCCTGTCGGCGCAGGAAGTGATGCGTGAAACCATCATTCAGTCAGCGCTACTATCAGCGGAGCTTGCCGAAAATATCGGCCTGCCGCGCAACAAGATTTTGCTGTCTGCGAAAGTCAGCCAGGTACAGGATCTGATCGCTGTCTATTGTGATCTGGCCCAACGCTGTGACCATGCTTTGCACCTTGGCTTGACCGAAGCGGGCATGGGCTCGAAAGGCATTGTCGCTTCCTCGGCGGCGATGGGCATTCTGCTGCAGCAGGGCATTGGCGACACAATCCGCATTTCGTTGACGCCCGAACCCAATGGCGACCGGACCCGCGAGGTGCAGGTGGCCCAGGAGTTGTTGCAGACAATGGGCTTCCGGCAGTTCCTGCCGGTTGTCGCGGCGTGTCCCGGTTGCGGGCGAACCACGTCCACTACTTTCCAAGAGCTTGCCCGCAAGATCGAAGACGATCTGCGCAAAAACATGCCGGTTTGGCGCGAGCGTTATCCCGGGGTTGAAGAGTTGAAGGTGGCCGTCATGGGCTGCATCGTCAACGGGCCGGGCGAATCCAAACACGCCGATATCGGTATTTCGCTGCCGGGCACTGGCGAAACACCTGCCGCACCGATTTATATTGATGGCAAAAAAGCCGCGACACTGCGCGGCGATACCATTGCTGCTGACTTTGAAGCCATGCTGCAGACTTATATCGAAAACCGGTTCGGCACCGGCAAGGATGGCGGCGGTGAAGGCAAGGCGGCCTAACGCGACCGGTCCAATCCGCTTATTGGTAGCCCTGAGTATTGTTGCGCTTTACGGCGTGCCATCCGCATCGGCGCAAGGGCGTCTGGTGGTTGAAACCGACGCCGTAAAGCTCGACCGCATTTGCGACCTGATTGAAACAAGCGCGACAGAGGCGCAAATTTCACCACATTTCTTCGCCCGGCTTATCTGGAAAGAAAGCCGGTTTGACGCCTTGGCGGTCTCGCCGGTGGGTGCGCAGGGAATCGCGCAATTTATGCCGGGTACCGCAGTGTTGCGCGGCCTGGCTGACAGTT
>JBAUIL010000002.1:0-13551 GCA_049682915.1 Ahrensia sp.
AACGCCATCATGACCACATCGCTGATCGGCGTGTCGCTGCCGACCTTCCTGATTGGTATTTTGCTGATTTACGTGTTCGCCGTGGAGCTTGGCTGGCTGCCCAGTTTCGGGCGCGGTGAAACCGTCAAGATCGGCGGGTGGACGACGGGCTTTCTGACCGAAAGCGGCCTCAAGGCGCTTATTCTTCCTGCCATTACACTCGGCCTATATCAGATGACGTTGATCATGCGGCTGGTGCGCTCTGAAATGCTGGAGGTGCTGCGCACGGACTACATCAAATTCGCCCGCGCGCGCGGCCTGCCCCAGCGCGCCATCTATTTCCGCCATGCATTGAAAAACACGCTTGTGCCGGTGATTACCATCACCGGCCTGCAGCTTGGCTCCATCATCGCGTTTGCCATCATCACCGAAACTGTGTTCCAATGGCCGGGCGTGGGACTGCTGTTCATCAACGCCATCCAGTTCGTCGATATCCCTGTGATGGCGACGTATCTGATGTTGATTTCTGTGCTGTTTGTCACCATCAACCTGATTGTCGATTTAATGTATTACGCCATTGACCCGCGCCTCTCGGCAGACCGTGGAGGCGGCCACTGATGGAAACCTTCAGCCGCTTTATTCAATCGGATTTCTTCTACAAGTTCCGCCGTTCGCCGGTGGCGATCATCGCGTTTGCCGTTGTGGTGACGCTTATCGGCGGCGCGGTATTCGCACCCTTCATCACATCGCAAAACCCGTTTGATCCCGGCTCGCTAAACCTGATGAACGGCTTTTCAAGCCCAATGACGCCCAACCAGTTCACCGGCGACACCTTCCTGTTGGGAACGGACGATCAGGGCCGCGACGTGTTTGCGACTATTTTATACGGCATGCGTATTTCGCTGTTTGTCGGCTTTGCCGCCGTGGCATTTGCCTTGGTGTTGGGCATGACGTTGGGCTTGCTGGCGGGTTATGTCGGCGGACGCACAGACACCATCATCATGCGCATCGCCGACATTCAGCTGACTTTTCCCGCCATTCTCGTCGCAGAGCTGATCTTCGGCATCGCCAAGGGCATCACCCCGCCCGACAAGCGCGACGAGATCGCCATCTGGGTGCTGATCATCGCCATTGGTCTGTCGGACTGGGTGCAGTTTGCCCGCGTGGTGCGTGGCGCAACGCTGGTTGAAAAAAGCAAAGAATATGTGCAGGCCGCACGCCTTATCGGCCGTTCCCCCATCGCCATTATGGCAAAGCACATTTTGCCCAACACGCTGTCGCCGGTGCTCGTTATCGCCACCATCTCGCTGGCGCTTGCCATCATCGCAGAAGCAACCTTGTCGTTTCTCGGTGTCGGCGCACCACCCACGCAACCTTCTCTCGGCACGCTTATCCGCATTGGCCAAGGCTTTCTGTTCTCCGGCGAATGGTGGATTTTGCTGTTCCCCGCCGCAACGCTGCTGCTGCTCGCGCTCGCCGTCAACTTGCTTGGCGACTGGCTGCGCGACGCATTGAACCCGAGGCTCAAATGACCACCGAACCTCTGCTTTCGATCCGCAATCTCTCCGTTCAGTTCCCCACCCGTGGTGGCATGCTGACGGCTGTCGATGATATTTCATTTGACATTGCGCCGGGCGAAATTCTCGGCATGGTGGGCGAGTCCGGCGCGGGTAAATCGATGACCGGTTCAGCCATTATCGGCCTTATTGAGCCGCCGGGCCGTATTTCCAGCGGCACCATCCATCTCAGCGGTCAACGCATCGACAATCTGTCGGCCGACGATATGCGTGCCGTACGCGGTCGGCGGGTGTCGATGGTGTTTCAGGACCCGCTGACCTCGCTCAACCCGCTTTTCACCATCGCGGAACAATTGGTGGAAACCATCCAACTGCATTTGAAGCTACCGGCCAACAAGGCCCGTGCGCGTGCGATTGAGCTGCTCGATGAAGTCGGCATCCCCGCCGCTAGCCGCCGCATTGATGACTACCCGCACCAGTTTTCCGGCGGCATGCGCCAGCGCGTTGTCATCGCCTTGGCGCTGGCCGCAGAACCGGACCTTGTGATTGCGGACGAACCGACAACAGCGCTCGATGTATCGGTGCAGGCGCAGATTATCGACGTGCTCAAACGGCTGTGCACAGACCGAGGCGCATCCGTGATGCTGATCACCCACGATATGGGCGTGATTGCCGAGACGGCGGACCGCGTGGCTGTGCTCTATGCAGGGCGTCTGGCAGAGATCGGCCCGGTGCGCGACGTCATCAAAGACGCACGTCATCCCTACACCGCCGGACTGATGGGCTCCATCCCAACCCTCACCCAAACCGATGACCGCCTTGTGCAGATACCCGGCGCCATGCCACGCCTGACCGACATTCCGACGGGCTGCGCCTTCAACCCGCGCTGCGAAAAAGTGTTCGACAAATGCTATGTCGACCAGCCAAGCCTGATCAAACATGGCGACCGCGAAGTTGCCTGCTGGCTGTATGACGAGGGAGCCAAACCATGAGCAACGCCCTTGTCGAGATTAAAAATCTGACGCGAACCTTCGACGTGTCCAAGCCGTTTTTGAACCGCATCATCGAGCGCGAAGGCAAGCAATTCCTGCGCGCTGTCGACAATGTCAGCCTGTCGATCCGCAAGGGCGAGACCTACGCACTGGTGGGCGAATCCGGCTCCGGCAAGTCGACCATCGCCAAAATGGTGGTGGGCTTGCTGCCCGCAACCAGCGGCGAAATCCGTTTTGACGGCACGCTCATGAACACCCAGTCCAGCGCGTCAATGACGGCGCTGCGCGCGCGCTTTCAAATGATTTTCCAAAGCCCGTTTGCCAGCCTCAACCCGCGCTGGAAAGTGCGCGACATCATCGCTGAACCCATGCGCACCTTCGGCACCGTCGAGGCTGGTGCACCGATGCTGAGACGCGTCGATGAGTTGCTGGAACTTGTTGGCCTTGGCGCGGCGGACGGTGCCAAGTTTCCGCATGAGTTTTCAGGCGGCCAGCGCCAGCGCATCGCCATTGCGCGCGCGCTGTCGTCGAACCCGGAATTCATCGTCTGCGATGAACCAACCTCGGCGCTGGATGTGTCAGTTCAGGCGCAAATCCTCAATCTAATGCGCGATCTGCAGGACGATCTTGGCCTGACCTATCTTTTCATCAGCCATGATTTGTCCGTCGTGCGACACATGGCAAACCGCATCGGTGTGCTGTATCTCGGTGCACTGGTGGAAGATGCCGACGCCAAACAGCTCTTCATCAACCCGCAGCACCCCTACACCAAGATGCTGCTTGATGCCGTGCCCGACCTTGATATGGACGGCAAGCCCCGCGCGGAAGTGCTGGGTGAAATTCCCAACCCGATCAACCCGCCAAGCGGCTGCACCTTCCACCCGCGTTGCCCGATTGCGTTTGATAAATGCAAACAGCAGGTGCCTGCCATGGTCGAAACACCAAACGGCCACGCCAAGTGCTGGGCGGTTGAAGGAAGCTAAATGGCGACCAACCCGGCACCACCATTTTCGCGGATAAAGCCAAAGCGCTTGCCATCGGGCGCAAACCGGATGTCGGTAACCGGCCCCTTCTCGTGGGGACCACAGACAGGTTTGAATTCCTGGCTTTTCCGGTCATACAGCATGACCGATCCATCGCCATAGCCAATCGCCAACTGCATGGATAGCGGGCGTGATGCGACACTGCGCGAAATCGCCTGCTGTTCCGGATTGCCGAACACACCGGCCTGCTGGCCGATAGGGCCATCGCTACTTGTAAATGGCCACAGCACCAGCACATCCGCACCCGCAGTTGCCAGAAAACGCGCATCCGCTGTCCAGTCAAACGACAGAGGCTTTGTCGGGTAGCCGCCCATGCGGCCATGCTTGTCTTCGGGCTTGTCGATGCGCCACACATGCAACGCGTTTTCCAACATCGACGTCACACAAAACCGCCCATCCGGCGAGAACCCGATGGTGATGTGCGAGCCTGCCCATTCGAGCATTTTCGTCGTCGCGGGGGCCGTGATCTGCACCAAAAACGCACCGCCATAGACCGCAGCACCCAGCCATTTGCCGTCCGGCGAAAACGCCAATCCGCTCACCGAGGACGGCGCTGCCACTTCCACCGGTTCATCCGCACCCTGTTTGAGCAGGTAGATCGTCTTGCCCGCTGTCCATGCGACATGCCCACGCGCGCTGGCGGCAATCGTGTCAACCCATTTGCGGCCCGTGTGCAGCGCTTGCGGTTCACCATCGGCTGAAACAGCAAACACCGCACCATCATCACCGGTGCTGTAAATCATGCCGGTCTTGGGGTTGGTCGCCAGCGCGAGAATAGCACCCTCATGCAGCTTGCGCGTTGCAACCGTACCATCAGGCGCGCACAGGTGCACATTGCCATCACCGTCACTCACCGCAAAACTGGAGCCTGCAAAGCCGCAGCCGGTTGCCGGGGCGTCCAGCGCCAAAGCCTGATGCGTCATGCTCATGCGTTGACGCGGCACTTCATGAAGCCGTCCTCAATGATGTCGCGCGGCAGGTTGCGCCCGATAAACACCATGCGGCTGACGCGCTCCTCATCATCGCGCCAGGCGCGCGAGCTATTACCTTCCAGCATCATGTGAACCGCCTGGGCGACATAACGCTGATCATCGTCTTTGAGCGCGATGATGCCCTTCATCCGCAACATGTCGATGCCGAACTCCTGCGCGATCATCTGACACCACGGGAAGAATTTTTCCGGATCCATCACATCGCGGGTAGAAAGCGAAAAGCTGGTGATGTGCTCATCATGGCGGCCATGTTCATCGCCATGGTGGTGATGGTGATCATGGTCGTGTGCATGATCATGATCATGGCTGTGCCCGCAATGGTCACCGCATTCATGGTCCGGGTGGTCGTGGTCGTGTTTCGGATCGCCCAAAAAGTCCGGCGCGTTTTCCAAAATCCGGTCCAACTCAAACGCTGATTGCCCCAGCACCTTGTCCAGCGCAACGGCGCTGCGCTCGGTGCGCTCAATGCGGCAGGTCGGGTTGATGCGGCGAATGCGCGCTTCGACGGTTTTCAACTCATCCTCGCTCACCAGATCAATCTTGTTGATCAACGCAATATCGGCAAAGGCAATCTGTTCCTGCGCTTCGGGTGCACGGTCGATCTCGGTCAACAAATGCTTGGCATCAACGACAGTCAAAATGGCATCAAGCTTGGTTTTGGCCGCGATGTCTTCGTCCATGAAAAATGTCTGCGCCACAGGGCCGGGATCAGCGAGGCCCGTGGTCTCCACCAGAATGCCATCGAACTGGCCCGACCGCTTCATCAAGCCGGTGAGTATGCGGATCAGGTCGCCGCGCACGGTGCAGCAAATGCAGCCATTGTTCATCTCGAACACTTCTTCATCCGCATCGACAACGAGATCATTATCGATGCCGATTTCGCCGAATTCATTGACGATAACCGCATATTTCTTGCCGTGGTTTTCGGTCAAAATGCGGTTGAGCAAGGTGGTTTTTCCTGCGCCCAGATAGCCGGTCAGCACCGTAACCGGTGTTTTTTCCACAATCGCGTCCATGCCGCTTTCCTTTGCTTTGTTCGGGCCATCATGTGCGGCTTTTGGGCCCCACAATCAAGGGGCAACACGGCTCAGAAAGCGCGGAACTTCCTGTAGACCTTGCTGAGAAAAACCGAGCGGCTCTCCGGCGTCGACACATCCATCAGATAATGCGCCAGAAACACGGTTTTGCACCGCTTGGCAAACAGCGCCCGCATGCCGCGCGTCAGCGTGCGCACACCGGGATGGCCGACAAAATAGCTCCACCAGCGCGGTGCGCCGCAAGTCGTCACCACACCGAGTTTTTGGATATGGGTCATCAAGGGCGTGATAACGCCGCTTTGTTTGTTGATCTCAAATGTAATTTCCGGCGTCCACACGCGGTCAAGCCAGCCCTTCAGCATGGCAGGCAGGCCATACCACCAGGTGGGATAGATAAATACAATCGCCTCCGCCCAGGCGAGATGCGCTGCCTGATCGGGGATCGGGTGCTGGTCCTTGGTCATATCATTGTAAAGGCGGCGCTCCTCACAGCCCATGACGGGGTCAAAACCCATCGCGTAGAGGTCCAGCAGGCGCGTTTCATGCTGGGCGTCCTTCAATGCTTCCAGAACCGTATCACGCACCGCTGCGCAAAAACTGTCAGGCACCGGGTGGCAATAAACAACGAGTGTTCGCATCGTCTCCCTCAGAACCGCGCCATGGCGGCACCGACCCGCGCGATGAATGCCGCGCGCGTTTGATCAGTAGACCGGTTGATGTCGTAATGCGCAAGATACTGAAACGGCGCACCCGGTTTCACAATCACCCGCAGCACGCGGTTGACCGCTTTGCGCGGCGGATCGCCGACAAGAAAGGCCCGCGTGCGGCTGCCGCCATAGGTGGTCACAACGCCAACCTTCCTGATGTTGTGCAGGCACGGGCGCACCTTGCCGTCGCGCAACTTGAACGAGACACCGGGCAGAAAAACCCGGTCAAAAAAGCCCTTCAAAATCGCCGGATAGCCAAAATTCCAAACCGGATAGCTCATCACCAGCGCATCAGCGGCCCGCAACCGTTCCACATAGCCGCGCACAGGTTCGATATTGGTCGCTTCGTCATGATAACCAAGCCGCTCGGCACGCGTCAGCCGCGGGTCAAAGTCCTCGGCATACAAGTCGCAATCGTCGACGTCATGGCCGCGCTCTGTCAGCTTTTCGACAATCATCCGGTGCAAATGCCCGTTGAAACTTTCAGCCACGGGATGCGCGTGCAGCACCAGAACCCGCATCGCTATTGCGCCGCTTCACGCTGCTGAAGGCCCTTGAACAGCCACACTTTACCAGAACCAAAATCATAGTTGGGGTCATCCCAGGCAATCATTTTGCCGGGGTTTAACAGACCCTTGGGGTCGGCTTCTTTCTTGAACGCCAGTTGCACCGCGTCGGTTTGCTTCATGCCGCCCTCTTCCAGCGTGTAGCGGTGCGGATTGAAAATCGGCGCGCCTTCGGCGTTGAAAATATCCATGATCTCTTCCAGCCGCTCGTCCGTGGTGTAGCGCACCATGGGCAGGCCAAAGCAGGTGACATCACCATCAAAACGCACGAATTCCAGATGGTCGATCACCTCGCCGTCAAACATTTCATGGAGTTTTGCCAACGTCTCCAAATGGGTTGGAAACGGGTACAGCGTTTGCAGATAGGTGATTGCGGGGTCCACGCGTAGCCCGCGCAATGTGGTGTGGTTCCACCCCAGTTCGAACGCCTCCGGCAAGCCTTTCAACTCATCCGCAGTGGCGGTTGCACTGTTGAAGGCGACGCGGCCCTTGCTGTTTCCGGCCACCGTCAAAAACGCGTCCAGCGCAAACGGTGCCACCATGAAAACACAAACACTTTCGCCTTCACGCAGAAATTTTTGGTGGCGCTTGAAATAGTCAAAGGGTGCGGGTGCTGCGACCACGGTGTTAAGTTTCAGCAGCAAACCATCAAGCCGCGCGACATCATTGGAAAAAGATGCCGCCGCCATAAAGTCGTCAAAGGCGACGATTGTCGTCACCCAGTCATAGGCTGGTGCCAGCGGCATTTCTATTTCGGTGATGATGCCATTGGTCCCATAAGCATGGGTCACTTTGTGCAGATCATTGCCCGTCAAATCGAGCACGCGCGGCTCAGGCTCCATCGTCACCACGCGCAGCCGGATGATGTTGCCCAGATCACGCAAACCACCCCATGTGCACGAACCAACGCCGCCAGAGCCACCGGCGATGAAGCCGCCAATCGTCGCCGTGTGGTAGGTTGAGGGGTGCATGCGGATTTCCTGGCCGGAATGCGCCCGCGTCGCCTTGTCCAAATCAGCGCAGATGACGCCCGGCCCGCACACCACACGGCCCGGCGCAATCTCTTTGACCTCGTTCATATCCGCCAGCGACAGCACGACACCGCCGGACAGCGGCATGGCCTGGCCGTAATTGCCGGTGCCGGTGCCGCGTGGCGTGACCGGCACATCATGGGCATAACACGCTTTGAGCACGCGGATCAGTTCGTCTTCGTTTTGCGGCGCAACGATCAGATCGCCCGTCACATCATCCAGTTGCTTTTTGAGGATGGGCGAATACCAATAAAAATCGCGGCTCTTCTGCTGAACAATTTTGTCATTGTCCTCGATCTTGATGCCGTCAATGTCGGCGCGCAGCGCGTCAATATTCATGGTTTTTCCTCAAACAAAGGGTCGAGTTGACTGTAAGGCGGGATGGTTCGTTCGATGACGACGCCGTCGCGCACAAGGGTCCGGTTGCTTTCAGGCCGCGACAACAATTCGGTCCACGACCGGCCCTCGAAAATCAGAAAATCTGCCGGGCCTCCGATCACCAGACGTCCAAAATGCGCATCTAGCCCCATCGCTTGCGCGGGGTTTGACAGCACGGCACGCGGCCAGTCCGCCACGGGGTGGTCGAAATGGCAGGTACGCGTCGCCATGCGGTAGACTTCAAGCATATCGAGATCACCATAGGCGTAAAACGGATCGCGCGTATTGTCGGACGCAACGGCGACATTGATGCCGCGCGCCGCCATCTCATGCAGCAATGTGACACCGCGCCAACGCGGCGTTGTGCCGTCTGACCGCCGGTCCTGCAAATACATGTTGCACATCGGCAATGACACGACCGAGATGTTGACCGATGCCACATCATCCAATGTGCGCAGCACCACATCATCAGGCTGACGCGCAAGCGAACAACAATGGCCGATCAAAATAGGGCCATCATAGCTATGCCTTTGCGCCGCTTTGGCGATGGCGTGCAGCGAGCGCGCCTCGGTGTCGTCGGTTTCATCCGCATGGAAATCCAGCGCCAGGCCATGCGAGATGGCAGCGCGGAAAATCCGGTCCAGCAGTTCATCGAGATCAGGCACCATATAGGTGACCGCACCCAGTACGCCGCCAGCGCTTTTCACAATGCCGACCAGCCGGTTAAACCAGGCTTCGTCACGCGCCGCGTCAACGCCAAACAAGCAGGCCGCTTGCAGGTCGATGCGCCCCTTCCAGCGGTCACGCACAGTCTCAAACACCGGCCATGAAATATCTTCCTGCGGCGGCAGCGAATCCAAATGGGTGCGCATTGCTTTAGTGCCGTGGGCATAGGCGCATTGCAGGCTAAACTCCATGCGCGCTTCCACATCATCCGCGCTCCAATGCGCTTTGCGGTCCGCGCCCACCGTTTCCAAAGCACCTGCAAAGGAGCCATCCGGGTTGGGTGCGCGGTGCCAAATGTGGCCTTTGTCGAGATGGGTGTGGCAATCCACAAAACACGGCGCAAGAATGCGGCCACCCAAACCCAGTGCAGCAGCAGGCACAATGGCGGCAATCTTTCCACCCGTGACGAGCACATCATAGCGGCCAAAGCCATCGCCATCCGCGGGTGCGCCAAGCTCTGCGTTTAGCCACGACTGATGCAGCCGCACATCCTTGATCTGGCTGACGGCTTGGCCGCTCTTGAAGTGGTCTGTTGTCACCTAATGCTCCCGTTGTAGGGCACTTTCGTGCCAGCGCCGCAACACCCGGTTCGACAGCCAAGACAGCACCAAAAAGATCAAAATACCGGTCAGCGAAATCAGAATGAGCGCGGCAAACAGGCGCGGCGCATTCAGCCGGTAGCCCGCCTCGATAATGCGGCTTGCAAGACCGGATGATTGACCTGCAGAGCCAGCAACAAACTCCGCCACGACCGCGCCGATCAACGCGAGACCACCGGCGATTTTGAGCCCGCCCAGAAAATACGGCATCGCCGCAGGCAAGCGCAAATAGCGCAATGTCTGCCAGCGCGTCGCCCCGTTGAGCTTGAAGAGGTCGAGCAGATTGCGATCAACTGAATTGAGACCCAATGTCGTGTTCGACAGGATCGGGAAGAACGCAACAATCCACGCGCACAGCAGCAGCTTGGCCGTCTGGTTTTCAACGTAAATATTGATCAGCGGAAAAATCGCCACGATGGGCGTGACCTGCAAGATCACCGCGAACGGGAAAAAACTCATCTCCACCCATTTGGATTGCGTGAACAGCACCGAAAGCCCAACCCCTCCCGCCACCGCCAAGAGCAGCGACAGAAAGGTGATTTTGAGCGTCACCAACAGGCTGTCAAAAAGCAGGGCAAAGTCTTCCACCAGCGTTGCCATCACTTCATGCGGGCGCGGCAAAATATAGCGGGGGATTTCGTTCCACACGCAGATACGGTCCCAGGCGATCACCGCCAGCACCATGATCGTCAGCGGCAACAGCCATTTGCCAATTCCTTCCAGTTTGCGCTGACGGATGCGCGCGGCCTCTTCCGGATCGATGGCGACGCTAACAGCGGGATGATCAATGGAGGACATCAGCCCCCTCACCTTCTTTCAAGCCCATCGCTGAACGCAGCATGGTTGATGCACTGCGAGTCAGATGGGCATAATCCTCAGAGGTCCGGAATGCTTCGTCGCGTGGGTAAGGCGCGTCAACATCCATTTCGCCAAACACCCGGCCTGGCTTGGCCGCCATGACGATGATGCGGTTGGACAGAAACACGCTCTCAAATACCGAGTGGGTGACAAAGACCACCGTGAAACGTTCTTTCTCCCACAGCGCCAGCAAGTCATTATTGAGCTGAAAACGCGTGATTTCATCAAGCGCTGCAAATGGCTCATCCATCAACAGCACTTTCGGGCGGGTTACCAACCCACGCGCGATGGATGTGCGCATTTTCATGCCGCCGGACAATTCACGCGGCACCGCATCTTCAAAGCCTGTCAGGCCCACTTGCGACAAAACACCGGCCACCCGATCACGAGCCTGCTCGCGGCTTACACCTTGCAGGCGCAGCGGCAGCCACACATTGTCAAACACGCTGGCCCACGGCATCAGCGTCGGCTCTTGAAATACAAAGCCCACATCCGTCTTGCCCATCGGAGGGCCGCGCCAGTCCAGCACACCCGATGTCGGATTAGACAAGCCAGCAACCAGCCGCAGCGCGGTGGACTTGCCGCAGCCAGATGGCCCCAGCAGGGACACAAAGTCCCCCTGCCTTATGGTCATGTTTACGTCACGCAGGGCGACAACATCATTGCCGAAAGTTTTGCCGACCGACCGCATAATAAGCTGCGTGCTGCCGGTTTGTCCTATCGCCTTTGAAGCTATATCGCCCTGGGTGGTCACGTCCGCTTACTTTTTGAGGTCCAGGCCAAGCCCGGCGTTCACATAGTCAAGCGTGTAGGATTTATCGATGTCAATACCATCGGCAATCACACCGGCCTTGACCATCTTGCCGTAAAAGCTGTCCATGCGCTCCTTGGTCATCGCGCCAATGCCCATGGTTTCGGTGTCGCCGCTATCCACAATGCCATATTCTTTTAGCTTGTTGATCGAGAACGCGATCTGCTCGTCACTCATGTCCGGATTATCCGCCTGGATCAGCGCGTTGGCTGCGGCATTGTCACCATAGAGATAGTTGTACCAGCCCTTGATCGAGCCTTCGACGAAGCACTTCACAGCGTCGGGTTTTTCGTCAAGGGTTGCCTGCATGACTTCGATGGTCGTTGAGTAGGTGTCGAAACCATAGTCGGCAACCAGAAACAGGTTTGGCACAAACCCACCTTCACGCTCCACCGCAAACGGCTCGGACGTTATGTAGCCCTGCTGCGCTGACTTCGGGTTAGCGATAAACGGCGCAGGGTTGAAAGTGTAAGGCACCCGCTTGCTGGCATCATAACCCAGTTCAGACACCATCCACTGATAGTAGGACTGGAAGCCCGCGTCGCCCAGAATGAACTGCTCCGCATTGATAAGGTCTTCCCATGTGTCCAGCCCCTGGCCGGGATGGGTCATCAGCACTTGTGGCTCTTTCTGGAAAGATGCAGCCACCACGACCACCGGAATGTCTTCAGCCACCGCGTTAAACGCTTCAAGCATGTTGCCGCCCATGTGCGCGTCGATACGACCGGCAAGCAACAATGCGCGGTTGTTGACCTGCGGACCGCCTTGTTGGATTTCGACACTCAGGCCGCACGCCTCATAGGTGCCGTCAGCAACAGATTGGTAAAAGCCACCGTGCTCTGGCTGAGCCAACCAGTTGGTGCCGAATGTAAATGTTTGCGTATGACCGGCGGCCTGCGCGGCCAGTGTGGAGCAAACAACTGCCGTTGTTGCCAACAAAATGCGTTTCATGGATGGATCTCCTTCAGCATCGCCACAGCCACCGTTGACCGTGGATTCTCTTTTACGACCGATGCAAGCATTGTGCCAATCAATCCCCGGATATCTCGCGCACAATCGACACCCACCCACTCCCATTTGCTTGAAAACCATGCAGCACCTTGCGGGCCGCTCAAAAAATAGGCAGACAAAACAAATGCCCTCATTGACATGGCGACTTGCGCCCGCCCATTGAATTTGCATTGATCGGCAAAAACAGGCCTCCCATGCTCAAGCACCGAACACCAAAAACCATTCGCGCACCCTTCGCACGCTACAGCCATGGCGTCGAAATACCGCCCAACCACCGCGTGCTCGTCTGCTCCGGCCAACTTGGCATAAGCGCCGATGATACCGTGCCAACCGATACCGAAGCCCAAGCGCGGCTTTGCTTTGAGAACATCGACGCGATCCTGAAAGATGCCGGCATGACCATGCGCGATGTCGTACGCATCAATGCCTATGTGACAGGCCGCGAGCACCTCGCCCCCTACATGAAGGTGCGTGACGAATTTTTTACCGAGCCCGCGCCAGCCTCGACATTGATGATCGTGTCAGGTTTTGCGCGTGAGATATTCAACGTTGAAATTGAAGTGATGGCGGCAGCGGAGACAACACCATGAAGCGCTTTTGGTGGGGTGATTTCACCGCCCGCGAATTCGAAAATCTCGACTCTGAAAAAACGATCGCTGTACTGCCATTGGCCGCCACAGAACAGCACGGCCCCCACCTGCCGGTCTCAACCGACCATGCGATTATGGCGGGCATGTTGCAGACGGTTTTTCCCTTGATTGATGACGCGCTGGACGTCCGCTTTCTGCCTATCCAGTGTATCGGCAAATCCAACGAACACATCCGCGTGCCCGGCACCTTGTCGATGGATGCGACCACGCTGATTGATGCCTGGACGCAGATCGGCGACAGCCTGGCGCGCGCCGGCATCCGTAAACTTGTCATGGTCAACAGCCATGGCGGCAATGAAGAAATCATGGGCATCGTCGCGCGCGAGCTGCGCGTGAAGCACACCATGCTCGCGGTCAAAACATCATGGATGCGCTTCGGCCTTCCGGAGGGAATGTTCTCCGAGCATGATCAAACCTACGGCATTCATGGCGATGATTATGAGACCTCGCTGATGCTGCACTTCGCGCCCGACACGGTGCAGATGGACAAAGCAAAAAACTTTGAAAGCGCGGTGCCCAAAGCGCGCGCAACCTTCAAACATCTCGCCCACCAAAGCCCCCACGCCTTTGCGTGGATCGCCGGTGACTTGAACCCGGAAGGTGTGGTCGGCGAAAGCCATTTGGGCACCGCTGAAAAAGGCAAAGCTGCGGCCG
>JBAUIL010000003.1:0-4193 GCA_049682915.1 Ahrensia sp.
CGGAATAACGCGGTCAGAGTGGTGCGTAAGGCCGGCAGTGTTGGGCTGTCAAATATTTAGTCATCCCGGCCTTGAGCCGGGACCCATGCCGTGCTGATGCCGCTTGGTGCATTGGGTGCAGACTTGGACACCACGGCATGGGTCCCGGATAAGCCGCTGGCTTTCCGGGATGACTAAGGGGGTTTTTTAAACAAACCCGATTTTGCGCCCCTCACGTTCTTTGTTGAACGCCACCGCAATCTCTGCGGCGAGCTTGGCGTTGTTTTCCACCAATGCGATGTTGGTCGCGAGGCTTTTGCCGCCGGTCAATTCCACAATCCGTTTGAGCAGCCACGGCGTTGCCGCCTTGCCGCCCACCTTGGCAGCGTCGGCCTCGGCGATAGCTTGGGCGATGTAGCCCTCCATTTCATCGCGGGCAATTTCGGCGTCTGCCGGCACGGGATTGGTGATCAAAATACCGCCATGGCCAAGTTTCGGCATCTGGTTACGGGCGGCCATGAACGCGGCGATGGCGTCGGCGCTGTCGAGCCGCAGCGGTGCGGGCAGGCCGCTGTCGCGGCTCCAGAAGGCGGGCAGGGCATCCTGGCCGTAGGCGATCACCGGCACGCCGCGCGTCTCCAGTACTTCCAGCGTTTTGGGAATGTCGAGGATGGCTTTTGCCCCGGCGCTTACGACAGTCACCGGCGTGCGGCTCAGCTCATCCAGATCAGCGGAGACGTCGAAGCTCAATTCCGCGCCGCGGTGCACGCCGCCAATGCCGCCGGTGGCAAACACCGCGATGGCTCCCATATGCGCGGCCATCATCGTCGCGGCCACGGTGGTGCCGGCGGTTTGGCCCCGGGCAATCGCAAAGGCGAGGTCCGCGCGCGACACTTTCGCCGCGCCCTCGGTCTTGGCCAGCGCTTCGGCCTGCGCATCATCCAGCCCGATGTGCAAGCGTCCGTTGAGCACGGCGATGGTGGCGGGCACAGCACCGCGCTGGCGGATGATCGCTTCCACCGAACGGGCCATCTCCAGATTTTGCGGCCACGGCATACCGTGCGTGATGATGGTCGATTCGAGTGCCACAACCGGCGCGCCGTCGCGCTTGGCGTACGCCACCTCATCACTGAATACGGGCATGGGAATATCAAAGTTCATGGCAAAGCGCCTTATAATGCGTGTCAAACAAATTCAGATCAGTGGCTTGGCTGATGGGGCCGTCAATGGCAAGGGCGCAGGCAGCGCAGGCCATGGCTTGCCGCGCGGCATCCACCAGTGGCGCGCCCGCCAGCAATGCCGCTACCGTGGCACCGGCCAGCGCATCGCCCGCGCCGGTGACATCCACCACGCTTGCGGGTGAAGGTAGAATGCGGGCATCGATGGCGCCGTGTGCGATGATGGTGGTGGCGTTGGCACCATCGGTGACGATGGCGGTTTTCAGGCCATACTTTTTGATCGCCTTGTTGAGCGCCGCGTCCAGCGTGGTTTCGCCAGTCAGCGCAAACATCTCGCGGCTGTTGGCAAACAGGCAGTCGAGCCGCGCCAGCACATCGGCGAGGCGGATGATTTTTGCCGGTGATATCGCCATGGCAAACACCAGCCCATTGGCCTTGGCGATGGTGGTGGCGATGGCGCTGGCGGGCATATTGGCGTCTACCATCACGGCTGCGGCTTGCGCGATGGCCTGCTGCACGGGCTTGCGCCGCACCTGCCGGGGCAGGCAGGTTTCATAAATGGCCATATCGGCGAGCGCGGTGATCACGTCGCCATCGGGCCCATGAATAGCCGTGTAAGATGCCGTTTGCCGGTCGAGAAACCGGCCGGACAAATCCGCCAACTCGGCGGCATCGATCGCATGCTCAACGCTGAGCGCTGCCGCATCGCCGCCACGCACTGAAACCAGACCGACATCTTGTATGCCGCGCCAATGGGCCACGCGCAGCGCATTCAGCATGCCGCCGCCGACATATTCGCGCATAATACCGGGGTTGGATGCGCCAGGCGCGCAAAAACCATCCACATGGCCAATCCGGTCCACATGGGCACCGCCAATGCCAACGAGTTTAAAAGCAACAGAGCGTGTCATACAGAATCGGATAGCGGGTAATGACACGTTCGCCAACGCCAATACATCTCACAAGGGCACATATCCCGTTGAATTCGGATGTATCCCCTATGAGCATGTACAAAAGAACGGATATTGGCTATGAATGATGGAATCATAATTCAGTCATTGGATGACCAATGGAAAAATTACCAGGGCATTTCGCGAAAATTTGGCAAACGGTCAAAGACAACCCGATTATATCGGTCTTTCTATTCTTGTGTTTTGTCGTTGCGCCATTTGTTTATGATGCAGTGACAACCGCTATGGACATGCGAGATTTTTACACATGGCTGCAAGGCAAATGGCACGTTGTCGTTGAGTTTCCAGAAAGCGCGTGGTTCCCATGGTCACAAAGCGCCCTGAATTTATTGGTAATCCTAGCTGGTCTTTTTATAATTTCTAAAAAATATGATCGATTGGAGATGCAAAGAAAGGCAGATAAAAGAGCCGAAGATGCAGCGGAATCGAAAAGACTTGCCGCCATGCAAGAGAGCGAAGACCGAGTAAGGTCTAAGCAGGACGAGCTGATTGCGGGGATAAAAGAAGAGTTTGAGACCAATCGCCGTTCACGCGAAATGCGCGCCGACCTTGCTTCGATGGGGACGCAGTACGAAGGGCTGCAAAAACTGCTCACTGAGTTTCGTGAATATTTAGAACGGTTCAATTCAGCGGTAGAAGGCAATGACCCAAATCTAGTGTCACATATTAACAGCTTCTCGAATGACCAATATCGATTCTTCGATGGCATTACGCGACACGTTGCGTTGCTGTCTGGCAAAAGAGTCAACATGTCGGTGTCAGACCTTGAAATTTCAGACTTTTCTATCGATCAGCACCCGAATGTGCCCGTCGGACACCGAAAAAAATTTATACACCTGAAGTTGGCAAGCGATAAAGCACTGGAAGCGGCTTTGATTTGTATAGCAGAGCACTTGGAAAAATACTCACGATTGAAAGATCAGGTACAACATCTCAATGACCGATAGTCAGTCAAAATTTGAGCAACTTCTCGACGCCATGGCGACTAAGAAGCCCTTGGACGTGGGAAAGACTGCAAAAGCAACTCCAGCATCAAGTGCGGGTTCTTCCGAAGGTTCTGGCGGAACTCAAACTCCCAAAGGTACGTCTGCAACCACTTCTTCGAAACGGTGATGTGAGTGCCAGCGAGTGAGCGCTTAACGTGGCTCCAGAACGCTTCGATTGTGTTGGTGTGAACTTCACCGCGCACGTATTCACCCTTAGCGTGGTGCACAGTGCCGTGACGATATCCGTTGGCAGCCAATGCGCCATAGACAGTTGCTTCGTCTGTGGAGACGCGTGAACCTTGTTTAATCCACTTCTCGATTGCTGGCAGAATGTGCTTTGCCTTACGGTTTGGAATAACGCGGGTGATAACTTCGCCACTGCGCTCGGTAGCACCCAAAACAACCGCTTTATCGTCATGGCCACGGCGATCAACGCCACCGACAAACATTTCGTCCACTTCAACGACGCCACCGTCTTTGCCGCCTAGGATGCCATCGCCATCCACATAGCCCATATATTGGCGGATAAGATTACACATGCGCCAAGCCGTTTTGTAGGTCACGCCGATTGTGCGCTGCACTTCTTTGGCAGATACGCCGTTACGGGAAGCGCAAAACATAAACATGACATGGAACCAATCGCGCAATGGTGTGCGAGTGTTTTCAAATGGAGTGCCAGCAGTTGGGTAAACCTGATTGCCACAATGCTCACACTCATATGACCGGCGCTTTTTAACGCGGTAGTATTTGGCGTTCTTTTCGCACTTAGGGCAATCGAAACGGTCGCCATAGCGGGTGCGCATCAAATGATCGAGACACGCATCATCGGTAGGGAAGCGGTCCATAAACTGGCGAATCGTGGGAAGTTTTTGTGATGTCTGTGTCATGCCTATTATGTAGCACAAATCATTACATGTCGCAAGGGGATACATCCGGTTGAATTCGGGTGAGAACAGTCATAGAACAAAAATCTCTTTTCATGATTTATCAACTACTTAACGCGATTGCAAAATGAGAACATAAATGGTACAAAGATTTTAGAAATTTGAAAGCGAATGACGCTGAAAAGCGCTACATTA
>JBAUIL010000004.1:0-14072 GCA_049682915.1 Ahrensia sp.
AATGCCGATCAGCGCCCCGCCCCCGGCGCGAACCCCCAACCGAATATCACGGACAATCAGGCTCAGCATGTCATCCGCCAGCCGCCTGGAACCGCAACGTCTTGCTGGCCGCTTCGCCCAATGGCAAGTGGGTTGCCGCGATAAACAGGCCCCCTTCGTCGATATGGGCTTTCAACAAGGCGGCAAAAACCCGCTCCGAGGCGGTATCAAGACCCGATGTCGGCTCATCCAGCACCCACAAAGGCCGTTTGTTGAGAAACAGCCGCGACAGGTTCACCCGGCGGCGCTGCCCCGTCGATAGGTCTGAAAACGGCACATCATGCACATGGTTCATGCCAAACTGGGCCAGCGCATCACGCGTGTTCATCCATGGCTTGCCGTGAAACGCCTGCCAGAACAGCAGATTTTCCGCCACGCTGAGTGCGGGTTTCATTGCGTTGAGCGCATTGATGAAATGCATCGACGTGCGCAGCGTTTCGCCGGCTGCCTCATTGAGGCCTTCGGTGCGCACCGTGCCTGTGCTGAGCGGCAAAAGGCCCGCCAGCACACGCAATAATGTCGACTTGCCCGACCCGTTCGGCCCAACAACAGCCATGCCCTCGCCTGACGATAAGCTAAAGCTGATAGCGTCAAAAATCAGTTCGTCACCGCGATGCGCCGACGCGCCTTCAACCACCAACCGCATCATTAGAACCCGCAGCCAAAGTGTCGTTTATTCATATGGGGAGGCAATGAAGCGTCCTTTTGACCTTGGTTGATCTGGTGAAACCGTTTTTTGTCCTCTATAGCGGTCTCAAATCTTGCCGCCAAGGGCATGTTGGCCATGCCTTGCCCGCCATCCACGCGTCAGTGGTCACGACCGGTGGTCAATTGTCAGCGCAAGACAAACCGGGAATTTGCTGTGCACTACGCGCAGCCAGAAAAAGAGGAACAGATCAACGTGTCAAATCTCGACAGTTTCAAATGCCGCAAGACGCTCACCGTCAACGGCAAGGACTACGTTTATTACAGCCTGACAGAAGCCGAAAAAAACGGCCTTGAGGGCATTTCAAAATTGCCTTTCTCCATGAAGGTCGTTCTGGAAAACCTGCTGCGCAACGAAGATGGCCGCTCGGTCACCAAAGCCGATATTCAAGCGGTGGCGGCATGGCTCGATGACAAAGGCACCGCAGGCTATGAAATCGCCTACCGTCCGGCCCGCGTGCTGATGCAGGACTTCACCGGCGTGCCTGCCGTGGTTGATTTGGCCGCGATGCGTGACGCCATGGTCTCGCTCGGCGGTGACCCGCAAAAAATCAACCCGCTCGTGCCTGTCGATCTGGTAATCGACCACTCCGTCATCGTTGACGAATTCGGCAACCCCAACGCTTTTGCCCGCAATGTTGAGCTGGAATATCAGCGCAATGGCGAGCGGTACCGTTTCCTGAAATGGGGCCAACAGGCGTTTGACAATTTCCGCGTTGTGCCACCGGGCACCGGCATCTGCCATCAGGTGAACGTCGAATATCTCGGCCAGTGCGTCTGGACCAAGGATGTCGACGGCGAAACTGTTGCATACCCTGACACATGCGTCGGCACCGACAGCCACACAACCATGATCAACGGTCTGGGTGTGCTCGGCTGGGGCGTGGGCGGCATTGAGGCCGAAGCGGCCATGCTCGGCCAGCCGATCTCCATGCTGCTGCCGGAAGTCATCGGCTTCCGCCTGACCGGCGCGATGAAAGAAGGCGTCACTGCCACTGACCTGGTGTTGACCGTGGTTCAAATGCTGCGCCAGAAAGGCGTGGTCGGCAAATTCGTCGAGTTCTTCGGCGAAGGCCTCGATAACCTCACGCTGGCCGATGCCGCCACCATCGGCAATATGGGTCCGGAATATGGCGCGACCTGCGGTTTCTTCCCGATTGATGATGAAACGCTGAACTACCTCAACATCACCGGCCGCAACGCAGACCGTATTGCACTGGTTGAAGCCTATTCCAAAGAACAAGGCATGTTCCGCGAAACCGGCTCGGCTGATCCCGTGTTCACCGACACGCTCGAACTGGACCTCGGCTCGGTTGTGCCATCCATGGCCGGTCCGAAACGCCCTGAAGGCCGCATTGCACTGGAAAAAATCGGCGCAGGCTACGAAGAAGCGTTTGTGTCTGAATACAAAAAGAACCCCGCAGAACTGAACAAGCGCTATGCGGTTGAAGGCACAGATTATGATCTGGGCAATGGCGACGTGGCAATTGCCGCGATCACCTCTTGCACCAACACATCCAACCCGTCCGTGCTGATCGGCGCGGGCCTTTTGGCGCGCAACGCCAACAAGCTTGGCATCAAACAAAAGCCATGGGTGAAAACATCACTCGCGCCGGGCTCTCAGGTTGTTGCGGAATATCTTGCCAATTCCGGCCTGCAAAAAGAACTCGACCAGATCGGCTTCAACCTTGTTGGCTTTGGTTGCACCACATGCATCGGCAACTCCGGCCCGCTCAACGCGCCGATCTCAAAAACCATCAATGAGAAGGGCCTGATTGCGGCGGGCGTTCTGTCCGGCAACCGCAACTTTGAGGGCCGCATTTCGCCCGATGTGCAGGCCAACTATCTCGCCTCACCGCCGCTGGTGGTCGCTTACGCGCTTGCAGGCACCGTCAAGATCGATCTGACATCTGAGCCAATCGGCCAGGACAAGGACGGCAATGACGTGTTCCTGAAAGACATCTGGCCTTCCAACAAGGAAATCCAGGAGTTCATCCAGAAGCACGTCACGCGCGAATTGTTTGAAAGCAAATATGCCGACGTCTTCAAGGGCGATGAAAACTGGCAGGGCGTCAACGCGCCGCAAGGTGAAACCTACGCATGGGACGATGACAGCACCTATGTGCAAAACCCGCCTTACTTTGTCGGCATGAGCGCCTCCAAGGGCACGATCGGCGACATTAAAGGCGCGCGCATTATGGGCCTGTTCGGTGACAAGATCACCACCGACCACATCTCACCGGCCGGCTCCATCAAGGCGGCGTCGCCCGCCGGTTCCTACCTGATGGACCGCGGCGTCGGCGTGACCGACTTCAACCAGTACGGCACCCGCCGGGGCAACCATGAAGTCATGATGCGCGGCACATTTGCCAACATCCGCATCCGCAACCACATGCTCGGTGAAAACGGCAAAGAGGGTGGCTTCACCATCCACTACCCGTCCAAAGAAGAAATGCCGATCTATGACGCGGCCATGAAATACCGTGAAGAAGGCGTGCCGCTGGTCGTCTTCGCCGGTGGCGAATATGGCAATGGCTCGTCGCGCGATTGGGCCGCCAAGGGCACCAATTTGCTCGGCGTCAAAGCGGTGATTGCCGAAAGCTATGAGCGTATCCACCGCTCAAACCTGGTGGGCATGGGCATCGTGCCGTTTGTGTTTGAAGAAGGCACCAGCTGGAAAACGCTCGCGCTGCAAGGCGACGAGATGGTCTCCATCGAAGGCCTGGCGGACGTCCAACCGCGCCAGAAAGTCATCGCACAGGTCACCCGCGCTGACGGCACAACGTTCGACCTGCCACTGGTCTGCCGCGTCGATACCGCTGACGAAATCGACTACCTGAAAAACGGCGGTATTTTGCAGACGGTGCTGCGCGATCTCGCAGCCTAACACAAAATCCCTCCCTCTCCCGCCAGCGGGAGAGGGATAGGAGACTTGCATGCAAAGCGCGCTAGTCGCAGTTGGGTGAGGGAAAAAACAAAGCCGCCGAAGGTGAAAACCTCCGGCGTTTTTTTTGCGGCCATTATTTTATGTATCACATTGCGATACATATCTGATATGATCCAAAGCACGAAAGGAAAGCGCGCTGAGAAAGCGGTCAAGGGTGACTATGGCAAGGGTTTTCCTGCCAATTTAGTGCGCCGCACACGCGCCATGCTAACTGCCATGGATGCTGCTACAACATTAGAAGATTTACGGTTTCCACCAGGCAACCATCTTGAAGCATTGCGGAGCAACCGATCAGGCCAACATTCAGTGCGCATCAATAACCAATGGCGCATCTGTTTTATCTGGACGAGCAATGGTCCAGCCGAGGTGGAAATTGTCGATTATCATTGAAAGGACTGACTATGAGCTTGCTTGAAAAGCCGATGCACCCCGGTGAAGTGCTAAAAGAACTCTACATTGAGCCAGTGGGCATGACCGCGATTACACTCGCACGCCATATCGGCGTACCGCGCACCCGTGTAGAGCGGTTGATCAAAGGCACCACCGGCATAACCGCCGACACCGCCATCCGCCTCGCCCGCGCCTTCAAAACGACGCCGACATATTGGATGAACATGCAAACAAATTACGACATGGCCCTCATAGACAAGAAGGTCGATGTATCGGCCATTGAACCGGTCACATAAGTCTTAAATGGTAAATCCGCTGCTTTTTGTTGCCTATCAAGGAAACGCGGATAAGGCACCTATAAGCACACCGTCCCGGTTCCAGTGCGCTCGGAATGACTAAGGTTGAATGACCCTTGTTCAACCCGACATTGTTGCAACCATCAGTCACGTTCATTTAACCAGCACGCAGCTTGCCGATTGCGCAGGTGCAGCAAATCAGCTATTGTCAAAAAATCCCGACACGCGGGAGAGCTGGGTTTTCTGACGGGAGACCCACGCCGAAGGAGCAACCGCCCCGGAAACTCTCAGGCAAAAGGACTGCGTGACGGTTTCAACATCTGGAGAGTGGTTTGCGCTCGCGCACACCCACCGAAGGAGAAAACCCTGCGCCGGATGGTCCGGTGTCGTGCCAGTCAGCCAAAAATGGCGGATGGCCTTGGGCCAAGCTCTCAGGTTCCCTGACAGATGGGGCGCACGACGGACCCGCACAGACGGTGAGCCGCGCGCTATTTCGGGAACCAAAACATGACACATATCGCAATTATCGGCGCGGGCATCACCGGCACTACTACCGCTTGGGCTTTGGTCAAGCGCGGCTATCAAATCACCCTCATCGACCGCCAGCGCTATGCCGGTATGGAAACCAGCTTTGCCAATGGCGGCCAGCTTTCAGCCTCCAATGCCGAAGTGTGGAACCATTGGGGCAATGTCGTCAAAGGCATCAAATGGATGGCGCGCAAAGATGCGCCGCTGAAATTCTCGCTGGCACCCAGCTGGCACAAATATTCCTGGATGGCCGAATTTCTCGCCAACATTCCCCACTACGAAGCCAACACCATTGCGACCACGAAAATGGCCATCGCCTCTCGCGAACATATGTTTGAGATGGCGCGCGAAGCGGGCGTGGATTTCGATCTTGAAAAACGCGGCATCCTGCATGTCTATGCGAATAAAAAGGGTTACGACCACGCGGCCCGCGTCAATGAATTGTATAAAAAAGGCGGGCTTGAGCGGCACGCTGTTACTGCCGATGAAGCCCGCAAAATCGAGCCTGCCGTGAAAGCCGATATCGTCGGCGGCTTTTATACCGAAAGCGATTCCACCGGCGATATCCATAAATTCTCGACCGGCCTCGCCAAGGCAGCCCAGCAGAACGGCGCGGCCTTTATCGGTGGTGCCGATGTGACCCAATTGGTCAAAACGGCCAATGGTGTGCGTATTCATTTCGCCATCGACAATCGTGCCAGCCAAATGGACTTTGACGGCGTTGTTATCTGCGCCGGTGTCGGCAGCCGCGGTTTTGCTGCGCAGCTGGGCGACCGCGTCAACATCTATCCGGTCAAAGGCTACTCCATCACCGTCAATCTGGACGACGAACAAAGCCGCAAAGCTGCGCCATGGGTCAGCCTGCTGGATGATGACGCCAAAATCGTTACCAGCCGGTTGGGGCAAAACCGTTTCCGCGTCGCAGGCACAGCGGAATTTGCCGGCTATAACCGCGACATTCGCGCCGCGCGCATTAACCCGCTGACTAAATGGTGCGAAAAAATGTTCCCCGACATGAGCACTGAGAGTGTTGTGCCGTGGGCTGGCCTGCGCCCTATGATGCCATCCATGATGCCGCGCGTCGGTGGTGGCAAGGCGCCCGGCGTCTTTTACAATACCGGCCACGGCCATTTGGGTTGGACGTTGAGCGCCGTCACCGCCGATATGATCGCGTCCCAAGTAGAAGCATCTTTACCAGTTAAACCCGCGGTGGCAGCACCGGCTGAGCAGTTGCTCGCGGCAGAATAAGCCACAGGCAAACAACCATCACCTCAATGTGAGTGGGTTGTGTTTGCCCGATCGCTTATTGTGTGGTGGAGTATAGGCGTGCTTAATCGAGGTAGACATGACTTCTCACACCCGCAGAACAATTCTCGGCGTCGCAGGTGCTGGCGCGTTGGCATCGGTGCTGCCATCGCGGAGTTTGGCAAGCAATCCTATCAGCCGCCCGATAAAGGGTGTGGTAGAATTGTTCACCAGCCAAGGCTGCAGCTCGTGCCCGCCAGCGGATAAATTTCTGCACACGCTGGCCGAGCGCGATGATGTGCTCGCATTGGCCTTCCATGTCGATTACTGGGACTATTTGGGCTGGAAAGACACACTGGCGAGCCCCGACAACACGCGGCGTCAATATGCCTACCGCCAAACGCTGGGCAACCGGTCGCCCTACACGCCGCAGGCGGTGGTCAATGGCGTCCGGCATTTCGTCGGTTCGCGTGGCAACGAGGTGGAAGCGGGCCTTGTTGCAGGACAGCATGAACTCTATGTGCCGGTGACAGCCAGCAAAAACGACATGAATTTGCGCATTGAAATCGGCGCAGTCGAACCCCTGTCAGCGCCCGCCGTGATGACAATTGTGTATTTCCGCAGCCTTACAGAGGTTGATGTTGAGCGCGGCGAAAACCGGGGACGCACGCTATCCTATGTGAATGCGGTCAGCGCGATGGATACAATCGGCACGTGGTCCGGCGAGGCAACCACCAAAGACATGCCAATGGCCGAACTGAGCAAACACGATGCGGATAATTGTGCGATTTTGATTCAAAAAACCGACGTCAACGGCGCGCCCGCCGCCATCCTCGGCGCTGCTGTTTTGAACAAAGCCAAAATGTCCTGACCGGCAGCAATGCCGTTTCGGCTGGCCTGCCTCAACATCGGATGGGCAGGGGCAAAGAATCCGTCGCCAAGACAAACCAGCCTGTCATCACCGGTGCACAATGCACCGGGCAACACGCCAATCAAGCCTGACGATTGAGTGCTGAATGTGACGCAGCCCGCGCACAGCACATCAATCCTTGTTGCACGTGACGCAAAGCGTGAGCCATCTTGTGCTGCATCATCATCGCTGCTGCGGCTTGCATCCGCGCACTAACTGCGTAACGATTGGTCCTCGCTGACGAAACATCCGATGATAGTGCCTATGACCGCTTCGAACTCTGTGTCCGATAATGTTGTTCCACTGGTCAGGCCGCAGACGCAGGCCGAGGACGTAAAATTTGACCGTCGCGAACTGGACCAGATCTTGCGGGTTTACAGTTTCATGGTCGCCGGTGGCGAGTGGCGCGACTACGGCATTTCACATCTGCGCGAGAGGGCAGTTTTTTCGGTTCATCGCCGCGCTTCCGAAATGCCGCTATACCGCATTGAGAAACATCCAAAGCTATCACGCAAACAGGGCATGTGGCGTATCGTGTCCGCATCCGGCCAGGTGCTGAAACGCGGTCAGGATCTGGCAACGGTGCTCAAAATCTTCGACAAGCACATCAAGCTCGTCCAAAGCTGACCGGCCTATGTCAACGTGCCTGGCAGGCCTTCATCGGACGGGTCGGTTTTGGCACCATCGCCTAAAGCCAGCTGCATGATCACCGTATCCAGCCATTGGCCGTGCTTGAAACCCGTAGCGGCTAAATTGCCCTGATGGGTAAAGCCAAGCGATTGGTGCATCCTGATCGAAGCGATGTGATTTGAACCGCCGATAATCGCGATCATCTGACGGAAGCCCAGTGCCGCACACCGCTCAATGAGGTGGGCAGTCAACGCTTTGCCAAGCCCGCGGCCATGCGCGGCTTCATCAATATAAACCGAGTTTTCAACGGTCCAGCGATAGGCCGGGCGGGTGCGGAACAGACCGGCATAGGCATAGCCAAGCAGCTCGCCCGAGCGCTGGTCAACCGCAACAACATAGGGAAAGCCTTGAGCGACAAGCGCATCCATGCGCCTCGTCATGTCGTCGTTGGAGGGCGGATCAAGTTCAAAACTGGCTGTGCCATACAGCACCGCATGGGCGTAAATTCGGGTGATTGCAGCCATATCGGCTGGCAGGACGTCGCGGATGATGATGGACACGCAAAGCACTCGTTTTCATTCGGGTGCGCTCATCTAATCAGCCTATTGCAAAAAGAAAAGGGCGGCCCGAAGACCGCCCTTGTCGTTGTCATAGTCCTGCACGGATCACTCGCGGTTGCCGAGGAAATAGAGCAGGAACTGGAACATGTTGATGAAGTCGAGATAGAGCGACAGTGCGGCCATCACGGCGGCACGGCCCATCATTTCTTCACCGTTGAGCGCGTAATACATCTCTTTGGTTTTTTGTGTGTCGTAGGCTGTAAGGCCCGCAAATACCAAGACACCAATCGCTGAGATAGCGAACTGCAACATGGATGATTGCAGGAAGATGTTGACGATCGCCGCCAAAATGATGCCGATCAGGCCCATGAACATGAATGAACCGACAGCCGTCAAATCACGCTTGGTTGTGTAGCCATAGATTGACAACGCGCCGAAAGCGGTCGCGGTGATCAGGAATGTCTGCACGATTGAGCCTGGTGTGTAGACCAGGAAAATCGACGACATCGACACACCCATCAGCGCGGCAAAACCCCAGAAGATGGCTTGCGCGGTTGAAGGCTGCACGCTCTGGATTTTGAAACCCATGAAAAACACGAGGCCGAGCGGTGCCAGCATGATGACCCATTTTAGTGGCGTCGCAAAAAGCATAGCGCCAAAAGCAGTTAGATAACGCGCATCGCCGGGAAGCGCGTATTGGTTCGGCACATCTGTAACCGCAAGCAGCATCGTGCCAGCTGCGAACAGGGCCGTGATACCAAGGCCCAGTGCCATAAGGTTGTATACACGCAGCATATATGCGCGCAGACCAAGGTCGACGGATGCATCCATCGTGCCCGCTGGTGCGGCTTGTGCGCCTAGATTGCGATAATCAGCCATTGATTTCCTCTTTTATACTTCGGTTCCGTCCGGTGTCCGGTCTGTGCCTTTATGGCAAAGCCGAGGCGCCGCTGGCGGAACACCAGCATGCCTGAGCGTAATATGAGCACAGATTATGCCGGAAACAAGACTTATCGACTCATATTTGCATCCGCAGGCGCGCCAATGATGCGCACAATGTCGCATCCGGCGCGTAGGGTTAACCAATGATGAACAATCAAAGATTGCGCAGCACCGGCGCCGCCTTCTGGCCCAGCACCCGCCATGTGCCCGCCATGCCGAACCCGACGGTGCAAACCAGCGCAATCATGATCGTCAAAATGGCCACCGATGGCTGGAATGTCCAAGGCAGCGTCATGATGTTGGACACCACAAACCACGCCGCCAACCCACCGGCTGCGAGCGCAAACACGGCCGTGACCGCGCCCAAAATCGCATATTCAGTGACAAAGGACCCGATCAACATACCACGGGTTGCCCCGAGCGTTTTTAAAACGACCGAGTCATGCACCCGGCCCCGGTTACCGGCAGCCAGCGCCCCCGCCAACACCAACACTGACGCGACAAGCGCCACGCCCGCCGCCACACGGATGGCGGTTGCCAATTGGCCCACCACCTGGTTGACCAAGTCAATGGCATCTTTCACCCGCACGCTTGTGACAGCGGGAAACGCCTGCGTAACGGAGGTGAGAATTGCACGCTCCATGGCCGGATTGTCATTGTCGAGCGTCAATGTCGCCAGCCAGGAATGCGGCGCACCAGCAAACGTGTTGGGCGAGAAAACCATGACGAAGTTGATCGCCAGCGATTCCCACTCCACCTGACGCAAATTGGCAATCCGCGCTGTGATGTCACGACCCAACACATTGACCGTCACCGTGTCGCCGACAACCAGCCCGATCTCGCCTGCCTCTTCCGCAGAAAACGACACCAGCGGTTCACCGGCATAATCTTCCGGCCACCACTCACCTTCAGACAGCGTTGAGTTTTCTGGCAGGTTTTTGGCATAGGTAATGCCACGGTCGCCACGCGTCACCCAAGCGCCTTCAGGCGGGATGGTCATGGTCTGCACGTCTTGGCCGTTGAGTTCAACAATCCGCCCGCGCAGCATCGGCACGCGGACAAGTTTACCCTCGTCGGCCACTTCGCCTTCCACCAGCGCAGCAAAATCATCGGCGACAGAGTTTTGAATATCGACAAAGAAAAAGTTCGGCGCACGCTCCGGCAGATTGCCCGCGATCTGCTGACGCAGATTACCGTCAATCAGGGCCAGCGCAACGAGCAAGGTCAGGCCAAGGCCAAGCGCCAACACAACCGATGGCGTGAGCGCACCGGGCCGGTGAATATTGCCCACCGCCATGCGCAGGCTGGTGCCTTTAATGGTTGGCAGGCGCTTGGCAACAGCCTGCACCAACCACGACACAACCCGCAAAACAACAAAAGCAAAAACAACGCCGCCCAGAAACGTTGCGGCAATTGTGCGACTGTCCGAAAACCAGATGGCCAAACCGGCCAGCGTGATTGCGGCGATGCCCGCACCCGCAACGTAGACCGCCCGTGGCATGCTTTCACCGGCCAGATTGAGGTTACGAAACAGGCTGGAAGCCGCGACATCGCGTGCACGACCCAGCGGAATAAGCGCAAAAACAAAAACCGTCAGCATGGAGAACACCAACGCAATCGCCAGCGCGCCGGGATAAAGGCCCATTTGGGCGGGCAGCGGTAGCACGCCCTGGAGCGCCCATTGTGCGATGAACGGCGCGATCGCGGCCACCACAAGACCCATCGCGATACCGATGGCCGCAATGACCAAAATCTGAAACAGATAAATCAGGCTGACCAAACCGCCGGGCGCACCCAAGCATTTAAAGGTCGCAATCACCGGGCGCTTGGCGTCCAAGAACGCGCGCACAGCATTGGCAACACCAACGCCACCGGTGACCAAGGCCGTCAAACCGACAAGCGTCAGAAACTGCGCAAAGCGCTCAATATTGGCTGACAGAGCAGGGGCGGCGTTGGAACGGCTGCGCATCGACCAGCCCGCCTGCGGATGCTCGACCTTGGCGCGTTCAATGGCTGCGCTTATGTCCGCATTGGTCGCATCGGGCTCCATTTTGATCTTATAAACATGCTCGATCAAAGAACCCGGCTGCACCAGACCGCTGGCGCGCAACGCGTCCAGCGACATCATCACGCGTGGCGCAAAGCCGATACCGTCTGACAGCGCGTCCGGCTCTGTGACGATCAGCGTTGCCAGCGTGTAAAGCGCGTCACCGATGCGGATGTTGTCGCCGAGGGCGAGATTGAGACGGTCGAGCAGAATGGGCGCCACCGCCACCGGCCACGCTGGGCCAGCCTGTTCATTCAAGGCCGTTGCCTGCAGCGCCGGTTCGGTGATCAATTCAGCGTAAAGCGGATAGAGATCATCGACCGCTTTGATTTCCACCAGCGACTGGTCTGACTGGTCCTCCAGACGCGCCATGGAGCGGATGTTGGCGCTGACCGCGACGGTGCCGAGCGAATCGAGAAACGCTCGCTCCTCACCGGTGGCTTCGCGCTGATCAATCTCAAAACGCAGATCAGCGCCCAAAATCGAGCGACCTTCGGATTCAATACCCTGTGTAATGGCCTGCGAAATCGCGTTGACGCTGCCAATGGCCGCCGCACCCAAGGCGATGCAGGCCAGAAACACGTAAAAGCCCGAAAAACCGCCACGCAATTCGCGCGCAGCAAACCGCCATGCAAGCCCGATTGACTGGCTCATACTCATCGTATCAGAGGCGCTCATTCTGCCGCTACCTTTGTGCCTGCAAGCTCGCTGGTGACAACACCCGAGCGCACACGGACCTGCCGGTCGCAGCTTTGCGCCAGCGCCGGATCGTGCGTGACCAGCACAAAGGTCATGTCACGCTTTTTTTGCTGGGCGAAAATCAAGTCTGAAATCTGCTTGCCCGTGGTAGTGTCGAGGTTGCCGGTCGGCTCATCCGCGATCAGAATCTTGGGCTCAGGCGCAAGTGCGCGCGCCACCGCCACGCGCTGCTGTTCACCGCCCGACAATTGCCCCGGATAGTGGGACATCCGATCTTTCAACCCCACCGCTTCCAGTTCGGCCCGCGCCTTATCAAATGCGTCACGGTCACCGGCCAGCTCCAGCGGCACCGCAACATTTTCAAGCGCGGTCATATTGGCAATCAGATGAAACGACTGGAACACAAAACCGATATTGCGGCCCCGAAAGCGGGCGATATCATCTTCGCTCATGGCGCTGATTTGTTGGCCGTCAATCGTCACACTGCCACTATCGGGCCGTTCCAGACCCGCTAGCACCATCAGCAGCGTTGTCTTGCCGGAGCCAGACGGGCCGACGATGCCAATCGCCTCACCACCGCCAATTTCCAGATCTACATCTTTCAGCACGTGGACAGCATTTTGCTCCGTGCCAAGCTGCAGATTGACTTTTTTGAGGTCGATGAGGGGTTTTGTCACGGCGTTAGCTCTCTATATCAGGTGAGGTGCGCCGCCCAACGTGCGGATGCGCATAGCCTAGGAGATGGTGGTTTGGTTTCAGTTTTCAATTCAATGGTACGATTTGTAATGTTGAGCGGATTAATCGGCTTGGCTGCCACTGTTGCCACGAAAGCCGAAACACTCACCGGTGTCGGCTTTGGTGACAGTCTGATGGCGGGCTACCAGCTACCCAAGGGTGACGGCTTCACCGACCAGTTGCAGGCCGCCCTGCAAGAGGCTGGCTATGACGTCACCATCGCCAATGCGGGCGTCTCCGGTGACACGTCGTCGGGCGGTCGCGAGCGGCTGGATTGGTCGGTGCCCGATGATGCTGATTTCGTCATTCTGGAACTGGGTGCCAATGACGCGTTGCGCGGCATCTCACCGGACATCACCCGCGCCAATCTCACCGCGATGATCGAGCGTTTCGACGAGCGCGGCATTGATGTCATTCTGGTGGGCATTCTGGCACCGCCCAACATGGGCAGCGACTATGGCGCGGCATTCAACCCGATCTATGCGGATCTCGCAGAACAATTCGACGTGCCTCTATATGACTTCTTCCTTGATGGCGTTATCACCGAACCGGCGCTGATGCTTGATGATGGCATCCACCCGAATGCGGAAGGTGTTGCCGAAATGGTGCGCCGTTTCATGCCGCTGATCACCGGCTATCTGGACAGCAGGCAAAACTGAAAGCCAAGCGCCGGACGAGGAATTCGCGCCATTGCTCTTGCGCTGTTGCCGCAACCATGATTCGCTACCGATATGCACGGGTTGATTTGCAACCACCATGTTGCAGCCCGATGCCGGGGGACACGCTATGCCACGCCTTTTTGTTGCGTTGGAAATTGCCCACCAAGCGTCCGCTTCCATGGCGCTGTTGCGCGGCGGCCTATCCGGAGCAAAATGGATTGATCCGGAAAATTACCATCTGACACTGCGGTTTCTGGGTGATCTGGAAGGCCCGATGGCCGATGAAATCGCTGACGCACTGTACACGATCAACCAGCCACGCTTTGCCTTGTCGTTTGTCGGTTTGGGCGCATTTGGCGGCAAAAAGCCCCGCAGCCTGTTCGCTGTCCCCCAACACAATCAAACACTTTACGATCTGCAATCCGATATTGACCGGCGGTGCAAACGGCTCGGCCTTGGTGCCGATAAGCGCAAATTCACCCCGCATGTCACTTTGGCGCGGTTGCGCGGCACACCACCGTCAGCGGTGGCAAACTATATCGGCCTGCGCGGTGGCTTCAGCACGCCTGCCCATATGACAACGCGCTTTGTGCTGCTGTCATCACGCGATTCTGTGGGTGGCGGACCCTACATCCGGGAAGAGGTTTACGGCCTGCGCGGACCGTCGCCGGTTTCCAGCTTGGCAACCAATGCTTCTGAAGCCGAACGGATGAGCTGGTAGGCGGTCTCAAACCCTTCGT
>JBAUIL010000005.1:0-4582 GCA_049682915.1 Ahrensia sp.
GTTCCAGCACCGTTTTGAGCCCCGGCGAACGCTCCACAAGCTGGAAAGCGCCGGTGCCGTTGGTATTGAGTGTCGCGAAGTTTTCGGCGTCCTTGGCGGGCAGTGTAACTTCGTTGGTTTCCGCCCAGCCCTTATCCATGATCATGAAATTGGCGATGGAGTCCGGAAAAATCGGGTTGGGTGCGTTGGTCATGAAATCAATGGTGAAGTCATCGACGATTTTGACTTCGGACACCGGCGCGAACCATGAGGCGGTATCGGCGGCTTCGCTGGATGCGCGTTGGTATGAAAACAGCACGTCATCAGCGGTAAACGCTGCGCCGTCATGAAATGTTACGCCTTGGCGCAAATTGAACCGCCAGCCATCGGTGCCGATCGGCTCCCAACTTTCAGCCAGCGCGCCCTCAATGGCCATGTCTTTGCCACGGCGCACGAGGCCTTCATAGACATTGTTGAGAAAGCCTAGCACCGGCGCGGAGTTGACTGCGTGCGGATCCATTGTTTGCGGGTCTGTTTGCGAAGCCCATTTGAAGGTTTCAGCACTTGCGGTTGAAGCAGTCATTAAGGTGATCAATGCTAGGGTGCATTTGAGTTTCATGTTTCAGGCCTCCAGGCGACGTTGGGCTTTAGTCTAGGCTTAAAAAACAACAGGCAACAAGTGCGAAGGGACAGCGAAGTGAAGTTTATGCGTTTCTCACCAAGCTTTCAGCCATTGGCCATCCTCGGCTGGGCGGTAATTCTACTGCCGGTTTTTGCCTTGACGGTCTATCTTTGGGATACGCATACCGATGTCAGTGATCGTCCGGAATTTTGGGGTGGCTATGAGCAGGGCAAGATATACACGCTGAATTTCGATGTGTTTCTCATTCGCGAGGGCGGTGTGTTTGATATCGGTAAAACCGGTTATCTGGCCGCCGCTGGCAATGTGAGCATGCCGTTCGAAGCCGACTATAAAACGCCGCCCTCCATCGCTTACTACAAAACTGGCGCACACGCGCACAACGAGCGTGGCACCGTTGATCAGAGCTATCGCAGCCTAAGACGCATGCAGGGCTTTGATGTCCAGGGTCATATCAGTGAAGCGATGAGCAACACGATTGGCATTGTCGAGCAGGGTACCCGTATCAGAGCAACGCACGTTATGCTGACCGATGGAAACGACTTACTGCTGGGTCCATTCAAACGGCTTCACATATTTGGCGATATAGTGGATGGGCCCTATGAAGGTCGCACTGTGGGCTTGCGGCTTTTGTCGGGGTACAATGAGAATTTTGGCAGAAACTATTATTCCTACGAGCCGCTCTGCGTTGTCTTTTGCGACTTTAGCGATGGACAAAAAAGGCGCCCATGAGGGCGCCTTTTATTTTTTCCATCGATAGGATCAGTTGAACTTCAGGAATTTGAAGTGCGGCTGATCTTCAGGCTGCACGGGGAAGTCGATGCTGTCCTTCATGCCCCAGTTCAGAATCTGGTTGTGGATCGGGATGTAGATCTGCTCATCCTGAACTACCTGCCAGATTTTTGCGACTGTCTCGTCACGCTTGGCAAGATCGGTTTCGGAACCGAGCGACTGGATCATCGCATCCACTTCCGCATTGCTGAACCGTGAAGCGTTCCACGAGCCACGGTCTTCTGTGGTTGAGTGCACGAGGAAGTTGAACACATATTCGGAGTCGAACGTCGGCACACCCCAACCCAGCAGGTAGAAGTCTGTTTCCTTGCCGGAAATCAGCGGGAAGTGGTTGGCTTTGGTTTGGGCGACCAAATTCACCTTGATGCCAATTTGCGCCATCATGCCAACCATTGCCTGACAGATCGCTTCGTCGTTGATGTAGCGGTCATTGGGGCAATGCAGGGTCACTTCAAAGCCGTCCCCGTAGCCCGCTTCCGCCATCATCGCCTTGGCGGCTTCGATGTCGACTTTCGGATAGGCATCCAGCTCTGGCGTCCAGCCATTGACGAATGGCGGCATGATCACGCCGGTCGGTGCAGACTGGCCGCGCATGACAACCTGTTTGATCGCATCGCGATCAACCGCCATGTTGATCGCTTTGCGCACGCGCACATCCGCAAACGGGTTTTTGCCTTCAACATTATCATTGACGAGATCGGCGTCACCGGAATTCAGGCCAAAGAAGATCGTGCGGTTTTGTGGCGCGTTGTTGACGATCAGGCCGTCGGCATCGGCTACGCGGCCCAAATCCTGCACCGGCACATCCTGGATCAGGTCAACTTCGCCGGACAGAAGCGCGGCAACACGGGTCGCGGCGTTTTGGATGGGCGTGTATTCGATAGTCGTGATTTCCATCGGGAAGGTGCCCATACCCCAATAATCATCATTGCGCTCAAGCACGGTCTTGGTGTCCGGTTCGCGACTGACCAGCTTGAAAGGCCCGGTGCCGTTTGCGTTGCGCACGGCATAGGTTTCTTCTGCGTTGTCGAATTCAGCTGGTACGGTGGCATCATTGGCCTCGGCCCAGCCTTTGTCCATGATGAACAGGTTGGTGAGGTTGTTGGGCAAAATCGGGTTTGGACCTTCGGTTTCCATCTCGACGGTAAAGTCGTCGACCGCGCGGATGTCCTTGATGGTTACCAGCAGCTCTTTCATGTCAGAGCTTTCCATCTTCGCGCGCTTGAATGAGAAGACCACATCTTCAGCAGTGAAGTCTTCACCGCCGTGGAACTTCACGCCTTCGCGCAGTTTGAACACCCACACATTGGGATTGTCAGGTGACACCATCCACTCGGTTGCAAGCGCGGGGATCGCCTTTGCTTCCATGTCCGGCGAGATCAGCGGCTCATAGATTTGTTGGGCAAGCGCGTGGGTTGGGCCTTCGTTTTGTGAATGAGGATCCATCGTCAATGAATCACCGGCGCGTGCCCAGCGCAGTGTTTCTGCGCTGGCGATTGTGCTGGTGGTGGCCATCAGGCCTGCAAGCACTAACGTCAACGTGCGTGTTTTTTTGTTCAACATGAAAAACTCCCTGTTAGATGCAGCGGCTTATGCGCTGCCTGACGAAAGTCTAAGCGCATTGAGGACGTGAAATCGAGAGAAAATTTATTTTTGCCGATCTTTAGTGGATCGGGCGCTGGCTTGGCGCACGCCGGTTTGCCAGCTTACGCATCATCGGGCGTGCTGTCATCGCTGTGCAGAATGCGTTCTGCTGCGCCATCAAGGTCTTCATATTGGCCGGTATTCAAGCTCCATAAAAAAGCGCCCAAACCCAAAGCGCCCAGGCCGAGCGCGATTGGAATGAGAAAAGTCAGTAGCGTCATTCTGCCGGCTCCAAATCCATTGCGGCACTATAGTCAGTGGCGGTGTTTGGCTTTGATTGAGGCGGTGTTGCGCCTAGCGCGCCTGTCGACAAGCGCATGGAATTGGCAACCACGACGATCGATGATGCCGACATGGCCAAGGCTGCAACCAGCGGTGTCACAAGCCCCGCCATCGCAATCGGGATGGCGATGAGGTTGTAGCCGAAGGCGAGAGCGAAGTTTTGTTTGACGAGCTTTTGAGCGCGTGTTGCAACCCCGTGTGCCATGGTGACGGCGGTGAGGCTGTCACGGGTGAAAACAAAGTCCGATGCCGTGCGACCTACATCAGACCCGCTGGATGGGGCCATTGATGCGTGCCCCGCCGCGAGCGCCGGTGCGTCGTTGATGCCGTCACCCACCATCAACACTTTTTTGCCTGCCTCGCGTAGTGCGTGAATGCGGTCGATTTTATCGGCTGGGCGCTGATTGGCGTAAAACGTCTTGATATGCAGCGTGTCCGCAATGGGTGCCACCGCCGCTGTGCTGTCGCCGGATACAATCTCAATACCGCATCCTGTCGCGCTCAATTGTGCGATGGCGGCTTGTGCGTCCGGGCGCAAAGTTTCACCGAGGTTGAACGTAGCGGCGTTTTGGCCTGCAAAACCAAAGGCGAGGCTGGCGTGCGACGAGGGTTCGCTAGCGGTAATTTCGGCCACCCAATCTGGCCTGCCCAAGCGCGCTTGCTGACCGTTAAACGAGGCCTGCATGCCACAACCGGGCACTTCCACCATGTTTTGTGCAGCAGCGGTGTTGGCGTGCTCCAAACTTGTTGCGACTGCACGCGCGGCAGGGTGATTGGAAGCGCTAGCCAAGGTTTTAGCGGCTATCGTGTCGCGGCTGCCATGCAGGGTGGAATTGACGATTTTAGGAATGCCGGTGGTCAGGGTGCCGGTCTTGTCAAAGACGATGTGGTCGATTTCGGCCAGCTTTTCCAACGCTGCGCCATCCTTCATCAGAATGCCGTTTTCGAACAGGCGCGCTGCGCCGATGACATGCACGACCGGCACGGCCAAGCCGAGCGCACACGGGCAGGTGATAATCAGCAAGGCGATGGCGATATAGAGCGAGGTGTGCCAGTCGCCGCCGGTGCCGATCATCCAACCGATGAACGCCAAGGCCGCCATGGTATGCACGAAGGGTGCATAGGCGCGTGCCATCCGGTCGGCGATGCGCACATAAGCGCCGCGCCCGTTTTCAGCCGCTTCCATCATGGATTGTACTTCGGCCAGAAATGATTTCTCGGGGCTTTGGGTGATGGTGATGTCGA
>JBAUIL010000006.1:0-10673 GCA_049682915.1 Ahrensia sp.
CCTTGAAGGTGAAAATCTCGTCCTCAATCGCCATACGGTTGATGGTCGGCGCGGGCGGGTAGAGCCGCATCGCCTCTTCGAAAGCAGCGCGCGTTTTCGGCATTTTGTCGAGCCATTCCACGGGCGGCGGGTCGTCGGCGAGGACCGAGGCGATTTCTTCTTCGACCAAGGCGCGCTCATGGGGCGCATTGGCAAGACAATACAGCGTCCAGCCGAGCGCGCGTGCGGTGGTCTCATGACCGGCACCGATGAAGGTGATCAGATTGTCTTCAATCTCATCAGCAGACAGGCCGTCTGGCCCTTCGGCATTGAGCAGCAGCGTCAGAAAGTCGTTGGGCACACTGTCGGGATCTTTAGCTACCTTGGCGCGGCGGGCCTCCATCGTGTCGCGCACGACCTTGCGGAATTTAGCCATGATGGGCCGTCCCCGCAGCCTTTGAATACGCGGCACCCATTCCGGCGCCTTAATCAGATCCAGCGGGTCAACGCGACCCATGGTGGACAGCAAGCCTTCCACATCATCGGCAAATTCACCGGTGTTGGTCTCGATCTCGTCGGAAAAAAGCGTTGTCGCCAGCAGCTCATAGGTCAGTTCCGTCATATCGTGGCTGACATCGTGAATGCCCGGGCGCTCGCGATAGCGGTCCAACCAGCTGTCGGCCCGCGCTTTCATCATATCGGCAAAGCCACGAATGTGGCGTGGCGTGAACACCGGCGCCATCGCCTTGCGCGAGCGCTCCCACGTCTTGTCTTCCGCCGTCAGCAAGCCGTCGCGTAAAATAGGCCGCAGGATCAACTGCCGCACCCGGGCCATCCGGTAGTTCTTTTGCCCGCTAACCAAAATATGCCGGATCAATTCGGGATGATTGGCAATCAGCGTCGTCTCGTTGAGAAATTTTGCCGTGATGTGCGGCAGCGTATAGGAGGGCTCACCCCACAGCTCAATGGGATTGCGCATCACCACGCGGATGATCTCAAGCCGCGACGGCGGCTTCGTGCGCGGCACCGGATGGGGCGGAACAAAGGGTTTCGGCTTGGTATCCATACCAGCTTATATAGCTCGGAAATTCACCGGACAATATGGGACACTTTATTCCACTGCAGCCGCCGTAAACAAAACCGGATCCGCCCCGGGCTGCCAGGGGGCACGTTTTTCCATCACGCCTTGAAACAAGTCTGAAGCCAGGAACGCGTCGAGCCACGCCACAACATGCGGCCAGTTCTGCGCCCAAAACCAATTTCGGTCGACATGGGCAAACTGGCGCACAAAAGGCAACACCGCATAGTCCGCCCATGTGGCATTGTCGCCGAGCAGCCAGCTGTGGCTGCGCAGGCGCGCCTCATAGTTCTCGATGGTTGCGGCGCAAAGGGCGCGCTGTTGGTGGCGGTCACCCTCCTCGCCGTCATAGCGGTTTGGATATTTGTAACGGTCCAGCGCTTGCTTGAACGGCCCGTCATTGTGATCGATGAGTGCAGCAATTTCCGCACGGTCCGCATTGAGCCAACCGTGCGGGTCGTGTTGCGACAAAGCCCACTCGGCAATCTCGCGGCTCTCATCAATCACCGTATCGTCGGGCAGCACGAGCACCGGCACCGTGGCTTTGGGCGAAGTCTCGATCATCGCGGCGGGCTTGTCGCGCAAAACAATCTCACGCAGTTCGACCGTGGTGCCGGTTGTGAGAAGCGCCAACCGCGCGCGCATCGCATAGGGGCAGCGGCGGAAAGAATAGAGGATCGGGAGTGGTTGTTTTTCCATGTGTGACTATGTAGCCCTTCAGGCAGAAATGACCAATCGGGGACAATCATGAAAAGACGCAAACTTGGCCGCAGTGATTTGATGGTGCCGGAGCTGTGCCTCGGCACGATGACATTCGGCACCCAGAATACCGAGGCGGAAGGCCATCAGCAGATGGATTACGCGGTGGCCGAAGGGGTCAATTTCTTCGACACTGCGGAGATGTATCCCGCAACGCCACCCTCAGGCGAGACCATGGGGCGGACCGAAGACATTATCGGCACCTGGATTTCAAAGCGCGGCAAACGTGATGATGTCATCATCGCGACAAAGGTTTCCGGCGAAAACGGCATGCACCCGGTCAAAGGCCTGCCGCTGTCGGCCGAGAAAGTGCGCCGCTCTTGCGAGGAAAGCCTGACGCGCTTGCAGACCGACTATGTCGATCTGTATCAAATCCATTGGCCCAACCGTGGCTCTTATCATTTCCGGCAAATGTGGGGATTTCAGCCCGAACTGCAGGACACGGCGCGTGAAATCGACGACATCACCGACACGTTGAGCGGCCTCGCCAAACTGGTCGAAGAGGGCAAGATCCGCCATGTCGGGCTTTCCAATGAAACGGCTTGGGGCACCATGCAGTGGCTCACCATTGCCGAGACCAACGGCTTTCCGCGCATGATCTCCATGCAAAACGAATATTCGCTGCTACACCGGATTTACGATACCGATATGGCCGAGCTGAGCCACCATGAAGAAATTGGGCTGCTGAGTTATTCATCGCTGGCCTGCGGCTTGCTAACCGGTAAATATCAGGACGGCCAAATGCCGGAAGGCTCGCGCCGCACCATCAATAACGCGCTTGGCGGGCGCGTGACGCCACGTGTTGAAGCGCCGCTGAACGCCTATCTGACGATCGCGCAAAAGCATGGGCTTGACCCCACGCAAATGGCGCTCAGCTGGTGTCTCACCAAGCCGTTCATGGCGTCCATCATCATCGGCGCGACGAAAATGGATCAGCTCAAAACCTGCATCGACGCGGCCAGGTTGGAACTATCCGACGCGGTGCTGGCAGAAATTGAAGAAGTCTATCGGGATTATCCGGTGCCGATGTAGGTAACGCCCTATTTCAGCGCAGCTGCCAGCTCGGCATCGATGGGCGGGCTTTGATCCGTGTTGCCCATCGCTTCGGCAAGCGCATTCGACGACACTTTTTCGCGCCCGTGCAAAAACAGTGTTTTGACGACAATCCGGCAATATAATTTGCCGGCTTTGTCGCCGACACCTTCAAAGCGATGTTCGATATAGGTCCATTTCTCATCCCAGAACAAAACCTTCGTGGTGAGATCAAATGGCTGAAACGGCATCAGTGAGGCGCGGTGCCAGATTTTGGAGCTGCCGACCACCGGGTGCCAGCCTTTGGCGCGCATGATCTTCCAGAACCGGATGCGCACCATCATGTCCCACCGGCCCAGATCGGCAATCGTCAGATAGCGACCATTGTTCATGTGCAGCGCAATGTCGAGGTCTGTTGGCAGGCACCGCAAGCGCAGCCTTGTTTCATCACGTACGTCAGACTGCGGGCGAAAATGCGCCGTGATGTAGACCAGTAATGTGCGCAGCCAGAGATTCATGCTTCGTGTCCAATTGCAATTTTCTGCAAACATAATGACGTTTACGTAAAAGGAAAGAAACAATGCGCGCTTGCTGACAAAACGCTCCACAGCTTAGGTGAAGGCTGATTTGGTTTTTGGGGCTCAAAAGCCTATATATTACGGGAGATTAGTCGGCTGATTCGGGCCGTATACAATGGCGTCATAACGCGCCCGCAATATGAGGTTCCATGAGCGATCCCACCGAGACAAATCCCACGATGCCTGCGAATGCGGGCAGTGACTATGGCGCTGATTCCATTAAGGTTCTCAAAGGCTTGGATGCGGTTCGCAAGCGTCCAGGGATGTATATCGGCGATACTGATGACGGCTCCGGGCTGCATCATATGGTCTACGAAGTCGTCGACAACGCGATCGATGAAGCGCTGGCGGGCCATGCCGACCGGGTAACGGTGACGTTAAACGCAGACGGATCGTGCACCGTAACAGACAATGGGCGCGGTATCCCCGTTGATATCCACACCGAAGAAGGCATTTCAGCCGCCGAAGTCATCATGACGCAATTGCATGCGGGCGGTAAATTCGACCAGAACTCCTACAAGGTTTCAGGCGGCCTACATGGCGTAGGCGTGTCGGTGGTTAATGCGCTGTCTGTCAGCCTGAAATTGAAAATTGGCCGTAAAGGCAAGTTTCATGAGATGAGCTTCACCCATGGTGTAGCGGATAGCCCGTTGGCAGTGACCGGCGATGCAGGCGACTACACCGGTACAGAGCTGACATTTTTGCCATCGTCGGAAACGTTCACGCAAACTGTCTTTTCCTTTGATACGCTTGAGCACCGCCTGCGCGAGTTGGCATTCCTCAATTCCGGCGTCCGCATCATTTTGACCGACGCGCGCAAGGCAGACGTTAAGCAGGTTGAGCTGCAATATGAAGGCGGTCTGGTTGAATTTGTGCGATATCTCGACCGCTCAAAAAAGGGGCTGATTGAGATGCCCGTGTCCATAATGGGCGAAAAAGACGGCATCACCGTCGAAGTCGCTATGTGGTGGAATGATAGCTACCATGAAAATGTATTGTGCTTTACCAACAATATTCCCCAGCGCGATGGCGGCACGCACATGGCGGGCTTCCGCGGTGCACTGACCCGCCAGGTGACAGGCTATGCGGAGCGCTCCGGCATCCTCAAAAAAGAGAAAGTCTCGCTGACCGGTGATGATTGCCGCGAGGGCCTGACCTGCGTCTTGTCTGTGAAAGTGCCGGACCCGAAATTTTCATCCCAGACCAAAGACAAGCTGGTGTCATCGGAAGTGCGTCCGGTGGTCGAAAGCCTGGTCAATGAGACGCTGGCGGAATGGCTGGAAGAGCATCCAGCCGAAGCCAAAATTCTGGTCTCCAAAGTCGTGGAAGCCGCCGCCGCCCGTGAAGCCGCGCGCAGGGCGCGCGAACTCACCCGACGCAAGGGTGCGCTCGACATCACATCACTGCCCGGCAAACTCGCCGATTGTCAGGAAAAAGACCCGGCGCGCTCTGAAATATTCATCGTGGAGGGTGATTCCGCCGGTGGCTCCGCAAAGTCGGGCCGGTCGCGCAAAAACCAAGCCATCCTGCCGCTGCGCGGTAAAATCCTCAACGTCGAACGCGCCCGCTTTGACCGCATGCTCGGTTCTGACCAGGTAGGCACGCTGATCACGGCGCTGGGTGCGGGCATCGGCAAAGACGAATATAATCCCGAAAAAGTGCGCTACCACAAGATCATCATCATGACGGATGCGGATGTCGACGGTGCGCATATTCGCACATTGCTGCTCACCTTCTTCTTCCGCCAGATGCCCGACCTGATTGAGCGCGGCTATCTCTACATCGCGCAGCCGCCGCTCTACAAAGTGTCACGCGGCAAGTCCTCGCAATACATCAAGGATGAGCAGGCACTGGAAAACTATCTGATCGAGGTCGGCCTCGAAGACGTGCAGTTGAAGCTGGCCAATGGCGAGGTCCGCACCGGCCAGGATTTGCGCGCTGTACTGGAAACGGGTCTGCACATGCGCACGCTGCTCAACGGGCTGCATTCGCGCTACGACCGTTCCGTGGTCGAGCAGGCAACCATCGGCGGCGCAATGGATGTTGCCATCCTCAACGACCTCAGCCGGGCCAGCGATATTGTCGATGGTGTGGCCGCGCGGCTTGATGCGGTCTCCGAAGAGACCGAGCGCGGTTGGACCGGCCGCTTGAACCCGTCAAACGAAGGCGCGGGTGGTTTCATTTTTGAGCGCACCGTGCGCGGCGTCAAAGAAGCTGTCGTACTGGACGAGGCGCTGATCCGCTCGGCTGACGCGCGCGAGCTCAACAAGCTTGCGCCCCGCCTGAAAGAAGTGTTCGGCGAGCCGTCCACCCTGACCCGCAAAGATAAATCAGAAACTGTCTTTGGCGGTTTGGCACTGGTGGATATCGTCTTCAACACAGCCCGCAAAGGACTGACGTTGCAGCGCTACAAAGGCCTTGGCGAGATGGATGCGGAACAATTGTGGGAAACCACACTGGACCCGGACGCGCGGTCACTGTTGCAGGTGAAGGTCAATGATGCAACCGACGCGGACTCGCTGTTCTCTCGCCTGATGGGCGACGAGGTCGAGCCGCGCCGCGAGTTCATTCAGGACAACGCGCTCAGCGTCGCCAATCTCGATATTTGATCGCGACGCGGTTCAGCTTTCCGCCAATGTTGTGCGTCCTTCGGGAACGCCATGGTCGCACAGCGCGTGCTTGGCATCGCGATGCTGATCGGCGTGCAACAGCGCCTGGCGTTGGCTAAAACGCTCGAATGAGAACCGCGGATGCCGCGTCATCAGGCTGCGGCCTGCGCGGGTTGCCTCCTCGCCTCGGCCTAAGCCATGCAGCGCCTGAACAAGCACACAATGCGCACCCAAATGGTAGCGGTGGCCCTCCAGGCAGACAGAGGCGTGCTTCGCCGCCGCATCGTACTCGTCAAAGGTCAGATGTGTCTCGGCCAAACAATAATCATAGACATGACGCAACGGACTGCCCGCCGCTGCAGCACGCGCTTGGCTGGCCTGCTCAATCGCCAGATCACGTTCGCCCATGCGCACGTAAACACCAGCGAGGCCCGCCATGGCACCGGCGTGGTAGGGGTCGATGTGCAACGCTTCCTCAAACTGGTCATTGGCCGTTGCCAAGTCGCCCTGAATGGACAGGGCCATGTGACCATTGACGACAAGGCCATGCAGGCAGCGCGGGTTCAGTTCCGCGCAATCCGCGCCGTCCTTGGCGGCCTGATAGGCATTGTGCTGTGGATCATCAGACCACAATTGCGCAATCGCATCCATGTGCCAGCGACAGCGCAGCGCGCGAAAAAGCACATGGTCCGGCGCGCGTTTGACCAGCGTATCCAGCTGTAGTTTGGCCTTCAAAAAACCCTCGCGCCCCGATTGGTGCATCAATGAGCGCGCCGACAAAAGCAGCGTTGGTACAGGAATATTGGGCAGCGGCGCAGACTGCGCATAGGTGGAGCAGGCGTGCAGCAGTGCACCGGCAATCTGCCGGACGAGTTCGTTCAGATTATCCTCGCGGTCTTCCAAGAGGGCGGATTTCCGACCATTGATGCCGCCTGACCACAGCACATTGCCGGTCGCCGCATCCGCGCAATCCACCTTCAACTGGTATTTGCCGTCCGCTTCAATAATCGTCCCGTAGACGAGAAAATCCACATCCAGCGCCTCACGCATCGCCACAAGTGAATCACTTTTGACATCCAGCAACCGGCCCGACAGGTGCGATATCACGTCAAAATAGCGCCGCTGGGCGAGCCCTCTTGTCAGCCCCGCCGTCAAATAATCCGCAAAGGACGCATCAGAATGGTCCGGGCTGATACCGCGCAGGGGCATCACCGCCAGCGAGGGCAGCACCGAGTTTGCCGGCCTCAAGGCGCGCGCAGGCGGCGCTTTCTTGTTGGCGGCGCGGCGCGCATCCAGCCATTTCTGGAATTGGGTGCCGCGCACATTCAACCCTTCCAGAAAGATGCCGCTTTTGGTGGAGCCTACTTGTTCGATCTGGTCCAGCTTTATACCGACCGTGTAGCTGTCGACCTCAAACAGGCTTTCAAAATCCTCACCGAACACAGCCCGCAGGTCAGACAGGGCGCGGCGGAGGCTGGCCTGGGCTTGCGCGAGATTGGCCCCCTCCCACAGCGTGCTCTGCAACATGCCACGGGCATGGCTGCCATGGGGGGATGTCACCAGCATCAAAAAGAGCGCGCGCACCTTTGCGCCGCGGATATCCACCGCCGTGCCGTCGCTCCACTTAACGTCGAAGCTCCCATATGTCCGCACTTTCAAAACGCGCTGCACACCCATTATCCGCCCTTTCCTTAAGACAAAAAAATAGGCAAAACAGGCTGTTACTACCAGCGGCTTATGGTCTTACAGAATTGTGGGTATTGGATTTGGTGAACACGTTGACGCAGCGGCACCCATTGTTGGTTTTTTTCAACGGCTGAATTGGCGGTGATACGTGCAGAAACCAGCGCTCTCTGCTGAGTCGTCATTCCGGGACTTGTTCCCGGGATCCAGACCAGACGCTGATAGAGGTTCAAAACGCACGTTCAAAAGCCATCAATTCCAACCCTGTATTCCGGGAACAAGTCCCGGAAGGACGGGCGCGGGTTGATTTGAAAAAACTTGCTCCAAAAATTAGTCATCCCGGATCAGCCGCTGGCTGTCCGGGATGACTAAAGTTTTATAAACCACCGCTCAATTTAAACACCTACACAAGCCTGCACCCACGCAGGCGTCATTCCGGGACTTGTTCCCGGAATCTAGGCTACACGCTGATAGGGGGTGAAAACGCACGTCCAGCAGTCTTCAATGCCACCCTTGGATTCCGGGAACACATCCCGGAATGACGAGTGGGGTTAGACTGAGCGAAAACTTGCTCCAAAAATTAGTCATCCCGGCCAAGCAAAGCGCGAGCCGGGAACCATGCCGTGAGGTTCAATTAAAGCAATAGCGCGGCATACTCATCTCAACCACCACGGCATGGGTCCCGGATCAGCCGCTGGCTGTCCGGGATGACTAAAGTTTTATAAACCGCTCAATTCCGACCCCGACACAAGCCTGCACCCATCCATGCGTCATTCCGAGAACAAGTCCCGGAATGACGGATATGGCGTTACAACGGCTTCTCCGTCCGCCCCACCGTCATTTCATCCAGCGTGTTTTTTCGAAACTTCCCGCGCTTGGGTTTGCGGCTTTCCTGTGTGTTTTCGATGCCGGTATTGCGCGCGAGTGCGTCATCGGCGACGAGCAATTCGGTTTCTTTGAGGCGCTTGATTTCGTCGCGCAGGCGTGCGGCTTTTTCGAAGTCGAGGTCTGCGGCGGCGTCGCGCATCTCGGTTTCGAGCGCTTTGATGTGGGCGGCGAGGTTGTTGCCCATCAGCGCGCCCTCATTGGCGGCAAGGCCCTTGCCGTCCTTGCCGGTGATGTCGGCGCGCACGTGGTCGCGCTCATAGACCGAGTCCAGAATATCTGAGATATTGGCTTTGACCGATTGCGGCGTGATGCCGTTGGCTTGGTTATATTCAAACTGCTTGGCGCGGCGGCGGTCGGTCTCATCCATGGCGCGCTGCATCGAGCCGGTGATCTTGTCGGCATAGAGCACCACCTTGCCGTCGACATTGCGCGCGGCGCGGCCGATGGTCTGAATCAGGCTGGTTTCTGAGCGCAGGAAGCCTTCCTTGTCGGCATCCAGAATGGCGACAAACCCACATTCGGGAATATCGAGCCCTTCGCGCAGCAGGTTGATGCCGACCAGCACATCAAACGCACCCAGGCGCAAATCACGCAATATCTCGATGCGCTCCAGCGTGTCGATGTCGGAGTGCATGTAGCGCACGCGGATGCCCTGCTCGTGCAGATATTCCGTCAGGTCTTCGGCCATGCGCTTAGTCAGCACGGTGCACAGCGTGCGGTAGCCCTTGGCGGTGGTCTGGCGGATTTCGTCCAGCACATCATCCACCTGATCCTTGGCGCCGCGCACCTCAACCGGCGGGTCGATCAGGCCGGTTGGGCGGATAACCTGCTCGGCGAACACGCCGCCGGACTGTTCCATCTCCCAATTGCCGGGCGTGGCTGAAACGGAGATGGTTTGCGGGCGCATCGCGTCCCATTCCTCAAAGCGCAATGGACGGTTGTCCATGCAGGACGGCAGGCGGAAACCATATTCGGCCAGCGTCGCCTTGCGGCGGAAGTCGCCGCGATACATGCCGCCGATCTGCGGCACCGTCACATGGCTCTCATCGAGGAAAACGATGGCATCATCGGGGATATATTCAAACAGGGTGGGCGGCGGCTCACCCGGCTGGCGGCCCGTCAGATAGCGCGAATAGTTCTCAATCGACTGGCAGGAGCCGGTGGCTTCCAGCATTTCGAGATCATAGCGCGTGCGCTGGTCCAGCCGCTGCGCTTCCAGCAGGCGGCCTGCTTCTTCCAGTTCAACGAGGCGTAGTTTCAGCTCTGCCTTGATCGATTTGATCGCTTGGTTCAGCGTTGGGCGCGGTGTCACATAGTGGCTGTTGGCGTAGATCTTCACGCTTTTCAGGTCGCCGGTTTTCTTGCCCGTCAACGGGTCAAATTCCATGATGGATTCAATCTCATCGCCAAACAGGCTGATCCGCCACGCACTGTCTTCCAAGTGGGCGGGGAAGATGTCGATGGTATCGCCCTTCACGCGGAACGAGCCGCGCACGAAATTGATGTCGTTGCGCTTATATTGCTGCGCCACCAGATCGGCGAGCAATTCGCGCTGGTCGATCCGGTCGCCGATCTCCATCTGGAAGGTCATGGCGGTGTAGGTTTCCACCGAGCCGATACCGTATATGCATGAGACGGACGCCACGATGATCACATCGTCGCGCTCCAGCAGCGCGCGGGTGGCCGAGTGGCGCATCCGGTCGATCTGCTCGTTGATGGTGCTCTCTTTTTCAATATAGGTGTCGGTGCGCGGCACATAGGCTTCGGGCTGATAGTAGTCGTAATAGGAAACGAAATATTCCACCGCATTGTTGGGAAAGAAGTTTTTCATCTCGCTATACAGCTGCGCGGCCAGTGTCTTGTTGGGCGCCAGAATAACCGCCGGGCGCTGCGTTTCCTCAATCACCTTGGCCATGGTGAACGTCTTGCCCGAGCCGGTGACGCCGAGCAGGGTCTGCGTGCGGTCACCATCGGCAAGGCCTGATTTCAAATCCGCAATCGCGGTCGGCTGGTCGCCGGCGGGCTGGTAGCTGGTGACCATGTCAAAGGCGATACCGCCTTCGGATT
>JBAUIL010000007.1:0-6871 GCA_049682915.1 Ahrensia sp.
GTCTTCAATAAAGCGTGGCAAAGCAAACGCGGCCCGGTGCACCGCCGGTGTGTAATAGCGCGTTTGGATATCGGCTGTGGCAAACCGTTGCGCCAGAATGGTTTCGTCTAACGTGCGGTGAGCCCCAGCATCACTGGCAAACCCCATCGCCATGTGCCCGCCAATATAGGTCGGCACCACTGCGACATAGGCACCGCAATCGGCAAAAATCCGGATGAATTTGGCGATCGAGCCCACCAGTTCGTCTTTCTGCAAAAACGGCACACCGTTTTGGGTCACCAAAATACCGCCGGGCTTCAGAATGCGGTGGCAGTTCTCATAGAATGCCTGCTCAAACAAAACTGCGCCCGGGCCGATTGGATCGGTCGAATCAACCATAATCACGTCGAAACGCCGGTCAGTTTCCGCCACAAAGCGCGCGCCGTCAGCGATCACGCTCTCAAAGCGCGGATCATCAAACACCGGTGCATTCATGTCGGCAAAATGCGCTTTGGAAAACGCGATCACCTGCTCGTCTATCTCGACTTGGGTAAGCCGTTCCACTGTGGCGTGCTTCAGCGCTTCTTCAGCCAGCCCGCAATCGCCGCCACCGATAATCAGCACATCGCGTGCCGCGCCGTGGGCAAACAGCGGCACATGCGCCATCATCTCATGGTAGACGAATTCATCCTTGGTGGTGACCTGGGTCACACCATCCAGCATTAGAACTTTGCCAAACAGCGGATTGCTGATCAGCTGCAGGTGCCACTCATCGCTCTTGTCTTCAAACAGCGTTTCGGTGGCGCGGAACGAAAAACGGATGTCCGGGTGCAGTGTTTCATGCACCCAGACTTGTTTGTTGTTGGCGCTCATCGCTAGGCGGCCGCAGGCTTGATGGCCAACATCTCGGCCACTTGCTCACCGCGGCGCAAATTGCTCACCTCGGTTTGGCCTGCATTGAACGCCTTTGCCAAAATGTCGATGCACAATTCAGGCTTGGCGTCACCACACATGAACACATCGAACGCGGCATAACCCGCCTCCGGCCATGTGTGCACCGAAATATGGCTTTCCGCCAACACCGCGACACCGCTCACGCCATTAGGCTCGAACGGATGCAGATGAATATGCAACAATGTTGCACCGGCTTTTTCCACGCATTCCAGCATGGTCGACTGGATATACTCCAAATCGTTCAGCCGCTCGGCATCATACAGATCGATGATCAGATGTGAGCCGGCATGTCTTGTGCCGTCATCATCTTCAATGAAATGGTCCAATGGACCGGTTACAGTGTGACCATTGGCATTTGCAGCCTCCGGGCGGAGTGTGTTTTCTTCCGTCTGGGCGGTGCTTCTTGGCTCGAAAGCCTCCAAGTCCATCCCCAATTGGAAGAGGGCGTCGTGCGTCATAGCGCTCTCCCCAACCAGTAGATGATACCCGGAGTGGGGCAGCGGTTTATCCTGACTGCCTTCACGGGAAGCCGCGCACTAAAGCTTTGTCGTTTTCAACACAAGTGTTTTTTGCCGCACTGCGGCAATTTTTACATTTCCCTTTAAAAAAGTGCCAGCTCACGAAATTGTTCATGGCAGGTTCAGCGCCGTGCGGGCATATACTGGACAAATAGCGCCATAGATGTGACGTAATTTTCGGCCTAGATTGCAGGCAGAACATCGACTGTCAGAACACAAAAAATAGGGTTCGCACTTATGAAAACTGGAATTATTGACCGCCGCACGCTTCTGATGACTGCAAGCGCGGGTGCCATGGCGACCGCGTTGCCACTGTCTGCATTCGCACAGTCAGCCCCGGCTGCCGCGGGCACCGTCAATATGGACAAGCTGCTTGAGCCCGGTCCGATGCCCGAAATGGTCAAGGGTGATGAGAATGCACCGGTCACCGTTGTGGAATATGCCTCCATGACCTGCAGCCACTGCGCATCATTCCACAACGACACGTTTCCGGCAATTGACGAGCAGTATGTCAAAACCGGCAAGGTGCGTTTCGTCATGCGCGAATTTCCGTTCGACCCCCGCGCTACTGCTGCATTTATGCTGACGCGATGTGCGCCCAACAACGCCCATTTCCCTATGATGGATGTGCTTTTCAAACAGCAGCGCACATGGGCTTTTGGCGAGAATGCGCGGATTCCCTTGGAAAACATCGCCAAACTGGCCGGTTTTACACAGGAGAGCTTTGAGGCGTGCTTGACCGATCAGAAACTTCTGGATGATGTGACAGCGGTGAAGAACCGCGGCCAGACGGAGTTTGGCGTGGATGCAACCCCGACATTCTTCATTGACGGGAAAAGATACGCCGGAGCGCTGACGCTTGAACAGTTTGCCGCCATCGTTGATCCGCTTCTTTCGTAAGAAGCATCACCGAAGCTGCCCTTGGCTTAATCAAGGGCAGGCGGCACATAGTTGTGCGCTGAAAGTGACGACGGAGGATCAAAGCCATGCGCTTTGACAAGCTCCGTCTCACCGGGTTCAAGTCCTTTGTCGAACCCACCGAATTCATTATCGAGCGTGGGCTGACCGGTGTGGTCGGCCCCAACGGGTGCGGCAAGTCCAACCTTGTCGAAGCCTTGCGCTGGGTGATGGGCGAAAGCTCTTACAAAAACATGCGCGCGTCCGGCATGGATGACGTGATCTTTTCTGGCTCGGCCAGCCGCCCCTCGCGCAATTCGGCCGAAGTCAGCCTGTTTCTCGACAATTCAGACCGCACAGCACCCAACGCCTTCAATGATGCCGACGAGTTACAAGTCACCCGCCGCATCGAACGTGAAGCGGGTTCCGCCTACAAAATCTCCGGCAAGGACGCCCGCGCCAAAGATGTGCAACTGCTGTTTGCCGACCAATCCACCGGTGCGCGGTCGCCATCAATGGTTGGTCAGGGCCGCATTGGCGAACTGATCCAGGCCAAGCCGCAGGCACGCCGTGCGCTGCTCGAAGAGGCGGCAGGCATTTCTGGTCTGCATTCTCGCCGACACGAAGCCGAACTGCGTCTGCGTGCTGCCGAAACCAATCTTGAGCGGCTGGACGATGTGGTTGGTGAGTTGGAAAGCCAAATCGAAAGCCTTAAGCGCCAAGCCCGCCAAGCCAACCGTTTCCGCTCGTTGTCAAAAGACATCCGTGAGGCGGAAGCGACAGTGCTGCATTTGAAGTGGGTGCGCGCCAAAAACACCGAAGGCGGATACCAGTCGGACCTATCGAAAGCCACCTCATCGGTTGCCGAGCGCGCGCAGGTGCAAATGGAAGCGGCCAAAGCGCAGGCAATCGCGCAAAAGGGCCTGCCCGCCTTGCGCGACGCGCAAGCTGAAGCCGCCGCCACCCTGCAAAGGCTGACCATCGCCCGCGACCAACTGGATGCAGAAGCAAAGCGCTTGGCCGACCGGCGTTCGGAATATGAACAACGCATCGCACAATTGGGGTCCGACCTTGCGCGTGAAGAACAGCTGATTGCTGAAAACAGCGACAACCTTCAACGCCTGGCCGACGAGGAAGCAAATCTCAAAGCGCAGGACGAGGGCACCGAAGCGCGCGCCGAGCAACTGCGTCAAAAGCTCGAAGAAGCCGAAGAAACAGCCCGGCGGAGCGAAGCGACACTGGGCGAAAAAACCGCAGAGCGCGCTGAAGCGTCAGCTTTGCGCAGCCAGTTGGAGCGTCGCATCGAAGAAACAACGCGCCGCCGCGACCGGCTGGAACAGCAAAAGACCAACACAACGACCGAACTCTCGGCGCTTAGCGCCAAAATCGCCGCGCTGGTGGACCCGACCGCCAAGCAAGGCGCGGTTGACGCCGCCGATGCCGCATTGGCCGAAGCCGAGCGCAAAACGGTCGATTGCGAAACAGCCACCGCGACCGCGCGGCAGGCTGAAGCGGCGTTTCGCCCGGCACTGGCCGAGGCGCGCAACGCGCTCAACACGCTGGAAACCGAGGCGCGCACGCTGGCAAAATTGATCAATGCGGGTAGCAGCGATCTTTTCCCCGCGATCATCGAAAAGCTGACGGTCGACAAGGGCTTTGAAGCGGCGCTTGGCGCGGCGTTGGGTGATGATCTGGATGTGCCGACCGATGCGAGCGCGCCGGTGCACTGGGCTGATTTGATGCCCGCCAGTGGTGATCCGGCCTTGCCTGCTGGTGCTGAGGCGCTAAGCGGGCATGTGCGCGGTGCCTCGCAAATCATGCGGCGCTTGGCACAGATCGGGATCGTGGCCGATACACTGACGGGTGACCGCCTGGCAGCGGATCTGCAGCCCGGCCAATGCCTGGTCACCCGTGAAGGCCAGATCTGGCGATGGGACGGCTACCGCGCCGCCGCCGACGCACCGACCGCCGCCGCGCAAAGGCTGGCCCAAAAGAACCGCTTGGCCGAACTCGACGCTGAAGTGGTGGACGCAACCAAAGCGCTGCGCAGGGTTGAGGCCGAAATCGATGCGGCCGAACAGGCCACCAAAAACGCGGTCGCGGCTGAAGCGGAAGCGCGCCAAGCAGTGCGCGACGCCCAGCAGGCGGCCCGTCAGGCCCGCGAAGAATTGGCCGCGGCAGAGCGCGCTGCAGGCGACATGTCACGCCGCCGCGCAGTGCTGGAAGAACAAGCCCAGCGCTTTGATGCCGACATCGCCGAAGCGCTGGCCATTTTGACCGAAGCCACCAAGGCGCTTGCTGCCGAGCCCGATTTGACCGAGCTGGACCTCGCCCTGTCGGCCTTGCGTGAGACGGTGGCGACCGACCGCACCACGCTGGCTGACGCCCGCGCAAACCACCAAGGCTTGGCGCGTGAACGCCAATTGCGCGCCGAGCGCCTAACAACCATTGAGCGTGAGCGCCAAAGCTGGACTGCGCGCGCCCAAAACGCCACAAAGCAAATTGAAACGCTGCGCGCCCGCGACGTTGAAAGCCGTGCCGCACTCAAAGAAATCGACGAAGCGCCCGATGATCTGGCGGTCAAAAAGCGCAGCTTGATTGCCCAGATCGAGCAAGCGGAAGCCAAGCGCAAACAAACGTCCGACACGCTGGTTGAAGCCGAAACGCACGCGCGCACCGCCGACAAAATGGCAACCGACTGCATTGCCGCGCTGTCGGAAGCGCGCGAAGACCGCGCCCGCACCGAGGAGCGGCTGGTCGCCGCCAAGCAGCGCCGCACCGATATTGAGGCGCGCATCGTGGAAGCGCTCAATTGCCAGCCGCATGAAGCATTTGCACTGACCGGCCTTGCCGCGGACGCGCCTTTGCCCGAGGTTGAGCCTTTGGAGCGCAAGCTGGAAAAGCTGAAAATCGAACGCGAACGGCTGGGCGCGGTTAATTTGCGCGCCGAAGAAGAGCAGACCGAACTGCTGGAGCGCCAAGGCACAATTGTCGGTGAACGCGAAGATGTGGTCGAAGCCATCCGCGAATTGCGTGTTGCGATATCGTCGCTCAACAAAGAGGGCCGAGAGCGGCTCTTGGCGGCGTTTGAAGAAGTGCAGGGCCATTTCAAGCGCCTGTTTACACACCTGTTCGGTGGCGGCACGGCGGAGCTGCAACTGATCGAAAGTGACGATCCGCTCGATGCCGGTCTCGAAATTGTTGCCCGGCCGCCCGGCAAAAAGCCGCAAACCATGACCCTGTTGTCTGGTGGTGAGCAGGCACTGACCGCCATGGCGCTGATTTTTGCGGTGTTTCTCACCAATCCCGCGCCGATCTGCGTGCTCGATGAGGTCGACGCACCGCTGGACGACCACAATGTCGAACGTTTCTGTGACCTGATGGATGAGATGACGCGGCAAACCGAAACGCGCTTTGTCATCATCACCCACAACCCGATCACTATGGCGCGCATGAACCGCCTTTTCGGTGTGACCATGGCTGAACAAGGCGTAAGCCAACTCGTCTCTGTCGACCTGGACGAAGCCGAAGAGCTGCGCGAAGCGAGTTAAATCGAAGCGGGAAACGCCCTCGCCCACTGTTTAACCAATCGAAATATCTTCATTTTATTGTAAATACCGAGCGATTAGGTTTTTGTGCGTCTTGCATATCATCTGACGTTCATCGATGGTATGCTGCACTGCACAACAGGCTTTACTGTGTGCAGCGGTTGTGGGGAAACGCAGGCTATGGGCTGCGGCGAAGGGCTAATGCAGGCTGACTTGACCAACGATGATCCGGAAACGGCGATTAGCTGGGTGTATAGTTTTACGCCCGGCCATGCCGATGGCGATGTTGCCGACAAGGATTTTCTCGGCGGCAAAGGTGCCAATCTCGCGGAGATGTGTCGCAGCAATCTGCCCGTGCCGCCCGGCTTCACTATCCGGTCAAATGCCGGTGCCGCCTATGAGGCGAACGGCAAAAGACTGCCGGATGAACTGAAGGCCCAAATCCGTGCCGCATTGGCGCAACTGGAAGAGCGGACCGGCAAAGCACTGGGCGATACATGCTCGCCGCTGTTGGTTTCTGTGCGCTCAGGCGCCCGCGTTTCGATGCCCGGCATGATGGACACGATCCTTAATCTTGGCATGAATGACGCCACCACGCAGGCGCTGGCCGATGCGTCGGGCAACCCGTGGTATGCGTATGACACGTTGCGGCGGTTCATCACCATGTATGGCTCGGTCGTGCAAGGCGTCGATCATTCGCTTTTTGAAGACATCGTCGACGCAGCCATTGAGCGCGAAGACGCCGGTGTGGTGCAGGATCTCTCGGTCGACGCGATGAAGCAGATCGTCGAAGAATTCAAAGACGCGATGCAGGACGAATACGAGGTCACCTTCCCGCAAGATCCCTATGAGCAGCTTTGGAATGCCATCGAAGCGGTGTTCAAAAGCTGGAACAGTCCGCGCGCCGTGGTCTACCGCGCGGCCCATTCCATCCCCGATGATTGGGGTACGGCGGTCAATATCCAGTCCATGGTG
>JBAUIL010000008.1:0-2638 GCA_049682915.1 Ahrensia sp.
ATTCATCGCGGCGGTGTACCAAGGTCACTGACTTTGCCAGATTAGACAGATAAAGCGCTTCCTCGACCGCCGTGTTGCCGCCGCCGACAACAACCACATCTTTGTCACGGTAGAAAAAGCCATCGCACGTTGCACAAGCAGACACGCCAAAGCCCATATATTTCTGTTCACCCTCAATGCCGAGCCACTTTGCTTGCGCACCGGTGCAGATGATGACTGCGTCACCCGTGTATACGGTGCCGCTGTCGCCGACCGCCTTGAAAGGGCGGGTGTCCAAATCAACCTCGGTAATGATGTCGGAGCGGATATCGGTGCCGACATTTTCGGCCTGCTTGCGCATCTCTTCCATCATCCACGGGCCTTGCACCGGATCAGCATAGCCGGGATAGTTTTCAACCTCGGTGGTGATCGTCAACTGGCCACCCTGCTGCATGCCAGCAACCAGAACCGGCTTCAGCATGGCACGCGCCGCATAAATCGCGGCCGTGTAGCCCGCGGGGCCGGAGCCGATAATCAGGACGGGGGTGTGGACACTATCAGTCATCGTCGTTCTTTCATTTTAGCGCTCTTTTCAATTTAGGGGCTGTAACCCCCTGATCGCAAGGCCGCAGCATGGCTTGTGCACTATATTTGGTCGTCCCGGATCAGGATCGTCACTGCTGCAGCTTAGGTCCTGACCCTAGGCGTCGCGATCATCCAGCGGGCCAGCAATTTGCGCCCTTCAGAGGTTACCAAGGCGCGCTCCAGATCGTGCAATGCCTCAACTTCCTCGAGGTCACGCCAGTCCCGTGGCTGTGCTTTAATGATGCTGACATCGTGGGTGGCGCTAAACCGTGCCGCCATAGCGCTTTCCCTAGCTTCACCGTCGGCCACCATAAATGGATGCAGCTCGATGACAAAATGCGCGGCAGCAAGCCCGTCTATCAACGCTTGATCGAGCACATCATACTCTGCGCCCTCAATGTCGCACAGCACCATGGTTTTGGCCGGTTCGACCCCAAGCGCCGCAAGCGTGGCGGTGAGGTTTGCATCGGCTGCGCCATGAATTGCAATCTGCTCTGCGACGCCATTGAGCGCCGCATTGGCAGCAATGGCTCGGCGTCCTTCTTCATTCATCTCAAAAGCCAGCGCCTTGTTGATGTAGCCAGCGCGCGCCATGGCAACCGGAAAATAACCGTCGCCCGCACCAAGATTGATGAGTGCGTCGCAGGTGGTCAACGACAGCAGATGGTCAACGACTTCGGTTTCATACAAACCAAGCGCTTTCAGTGCCAAAGACGTGTCGGAGATGTGGCTGCCACCTGAAAATTTCAGCCCGGCAAACGGACCATATTTTACTGTGTTGTTCATCGCCGCATAGACTTTTTTGGCAGCCCGCTTGCGGTACAGCTTGGTCAGTGCTTTTTCAATTGATTCCACGATGCTTGCCATATGTTCCCCGCGATTGGCATGGTGCTAGTACACCGTTTCTGTGTTCGGTTTAAGACAGTTTTGCAAGCCGATCATAGACTCCATTGATCGCCTTGGCCTCGACGCTCAGCGCGAAATTGTCCCTTACAAAGCGAGAAACATCCGTACCTGACATTGGATTGGCGATTGCCGCGCTGATCGCGGCAGACAAAGCGGCACAATCATCGACGGGCACCACGCTTTGCGGACTTAAGGGCTCCACCATCGTCGCGAAAGCGCCGGTGTCGGTGGCAACCACTGGCACGCCGCACGCCATCGCTTCCAACGGTGTCAGACCAAAGCCTTCCCAGCGTTGCGGGGCCACAAACAAATCCATTGCCTGATACCAGCGTTCGATGTCGGTATGCTCGCCGACAAAGTGCACGCGTCTAGCTGTTTGCTCGGTTGCCGCACGCTGCTTCAGTTCACGCTCAAAATGAAGAAATTTTTCGGTGGCACGCCCAGCGATCACCGCCTGCCATCCCGGGGCTTCCGGCAAAACCTGTTGCATCGCATCTACAAAGATGTCGGTTCCCTTGGAGGGGCGTATCCGCCCGAAGCAGCCGATATAAGCACTATCCGGGTCTAGACCGACGGCTACCTTTGCAGCGCGCTTGTCGTGCGGGGGCGAAAAGCGCTCCGTATCAATACCATGCATGATGACCGTGCAGTCGCGCTCAAGATAGCCGGCGGTTTTCGCGCTGGTGGCAATCACATGGTCCATGCGGCTGATCAGCCATTTGGTGAAGCGCCTGTGGTGGCGTTGCGAGGCGGAGGTGAAAACAAGTTTGAGCGGCATGCGCAGCCCGTCGCGCAAGATGATGCCGCCCACCATTTCGGTGTTGCGGCGCGCGTGCCAAATGCGCTTGCGCCCGTCAATCGGGCGCTTCCAGAGCCGCCACAGATCGCGAAAACGCAGTTTCGGCAAATGATCAGGCAGGCCCGGGCCCAGTGTTGCAATGGCTAGGCCTTGGCGCGCCTGTTCCGGCACCAGTTGGATAATTGTCGATGTAACGCCGGAAAGGCGCCGCTTGAAATTCGGTGCAATGACGAGCAGACGGTCAAAGTCCGAGAAGACCGCCATGACCAAGCCTTACTTGAACTCGACCGCGTCAATCTCATAGGAGCGTGCACCGCCGGGCGCTTGCACTTCCACGCTGTCGCCAACGGTCTTGCCGATCAGCGCGCG
>JBAUIL010000009.1:0-2582 GCA_049682915.1 Ahrensia sp.
TGCCTGATGCACTTGGCGGGTTTCAGCGCGCAAATTACGTTTGATGGCCTTGATAACCAGCGGCAAAGCATCGTTGGCAGTGCCGGGCTTCAGCAACAAATTGTCGGGGAAGTCGATGCTGTCATCAACCGCACTGGCCTGCGCGGCCAATTCGGCCTGCAAAAGGCGATAGTCATTTTGTTGTGGCGCTTGCGCGGCAAGCCACGCGGCAGGCGCGTCCTCGTTTGCGAGCCCCTGAGCGGCAGCCGCCGCGGTCAAGCGCGCATCTTTGAAGTCATGATAGCCGGACAATTTGTTGGGGTTGACCACGCCATTTTTAAGATCGATGGCCAAACGCACCGCATGGGCTGTCATGGATACATCAAATGCCACCAGCGCCTGCGCGCGCTCTGCCGCATCATCGGGCAAGCTTGGCAGGCTGACACGGTAGTCGCTTGCGACAAGTCCGTGCGTTTCAGCGCTGTTGAGCATGGCGGCGACGGCCCGTGCATCATCACTGATTTCGACCCCGTCGGACCAAATAAAATCGCGGCGTGCAGCGTAGAGGTCGCGCACAGCGTCGGCGATTTCCGGCTCGATGCGCAGCGATTTTTCGGGTGCGTTTTGGGTGCCAAGCGCGAAATAATCCGATGATGCCAAGCGCGGCGTGGCGGCCGGCAAAACTGTAGGCGCGGGCACAGCGATTCGCGGCGCAGGTGGCGCGCTTAATGCTGGCGCAGCGCTGTCCAACAGCATCATGGGCGGCAATGACAGTCCGCCTGCTGTCGCCGCTGGCGCTTGCGCCACAGGGGCTTCAGCAGGGGGTGCGATGGGCGCATCGGGGCTTAAAATGAGCATCGGCGGCAGGGCAATTTGGCCCGATTGAGCGGCAATCGCTGCAATCGAGCCGGTTGTTTCGATGTCGGGCAACAATGATGCAAGCGCCACTGATGTCATGGCTGGTGCGGCGTAGGTGAAATATTGTGGCCCCGTGACCTTTTGGATGGCGACGCGCGGCGCTGCCTTCTTGACTGCTTTTTGGGTTTGCACCGTCGTTTTGGGCGGGGCTTGGCGCACAGTCTTGCCCTGCTTGCGCTGTTTCAGCCACTGCTGAAGTGTGATCTCCTTTGCCCCGGCAGGTGATACCATGGGTGAGATTGAGAATGCTGAAAACGCAATTGTGCTCGCCAACAGCACGCGTGTGGAGAAACGTAGCAAGGTTTTGCCCCTTAATTGATAAAAACGCCCGACCGCAGCTTTATAGCAGCATTGCGACAAAACGGCCAATCACAACACAGCGCGCCAATAGGTACTGACCCTAGGTCGCTCGCGCCGAATATAGAACCGGGGCTTTAATAGTTTGTTAATCATCGCGCTTCGAGGCAAAAAACCAGCGGATTAAATGGACGCCATTTCAGCGGCGCGCTAATTGTGGGTCATGAAAAAAGATGATCACCTGTTTCTCGTTGATGGCTCGGCCTATATTTTCCGCGCGTTTCATGCGTTGCCGCCCCTCACCCGCAAGTCTGACGGCATGCCGGTGGGTGCTGTGTCAGGCTTTTGCAACATGCTGTGGAAGCTGCTGCAAAATGCGCGCGACACAGAAGTTGGCGTAACGCCAACGCATTTCGCGGTCATCTTTGACTATTCGTCCAAAACATTCCGCAACGATCTCTATGCCGATTATAAGGCCAACCGCTCCGAACCACCGGAAGATTTGCGGCCGCAATTCGGCCTCATCCGGGAAGCAACCCGCGCCTTCAACGTGCCGTGCATTGAAACCGAAGGCTATGAGGCCGACGACATCATCGCCTCCTATTGCCGTCAGGCCGAAGCGGTCGGTGGCAAGGCCACCATCGTGTCATCGGACAAGGACCTGATGCAACTGGTGACTGAAAACGTGTCCATGTATGACCCGATGAAGGATCGGCAGATCGGCATTGACGAGGTGATCGAAAAGTTCGGCGTCAAACCGGACAAGATGATCGACCTGCAAGCACTGACCGGCGACAGCACGGACAATATTCCCGGCGTGCCCGGCATCGGTCCGAAGACCGCCGCGCAACTGCTGGAAGAGTTCGGTGATCTCGACACGCTGCTGGCACGTGCCAGCGAAATCAAACAAAACAAGCGTCGCGAGAACTTGATCGAATTTGCCGATCAGGCACGCCTGTCACGCCAATTGGTGACGCTCGACGTCAACACGCCCACCGACCTGCCACTGGATGCGTTGGCATTGGAAGAGCAGGACGGGCCGAAGCTCGTTGCCTATCTCAAAGCAATGGAGTTCACCACGCTCACCAAGCGCGTCGCTGAAGCCACGGGCGCGGACGCCGCACAGGTCGATGCTGCCGATGTGCCGGTGCAGGACGGCGCTGCGGCACGTGGGCCGGACCTGGATGGCGCATCTGAAGACAACGCCTCCAAAGGTGGCGATCAGACACCCCAAGCGCTGGCCCATGCGCGGGCGCAGGGCGCGGCAGGGTCAAGTTTCGCACCCGATGATTATGTGTGCGTGCGCGACATCGACACGCTGAAGCAGTGGATCGCCAAAGCCAATGCGGCGGGCCATGTGGCTTTTGACACCGAAACCAATTCGCTCG
>JBAUIL010000010.1:0-3863 GCA_049682915.1 Ahrensia sp.
TTTCCCGCTTTGTGCAATCGGGCGATTTGCTGTGGCATTGCCAGCGCGGCGGACCAGCCTCGGCAGAAAAACTCTTGCTGCTGCACGGAACGGGCGCTTCAACCCATTCCTACCGTGATGCATTTGCAACCCTTATCCAAGACTATGATGTGTTGGCGATTGATTTGCCGGGCCATGGATTCACGCAGACCGCGCCCAGCGCAAAACTGTCTCTGCCCGGCATGGCAAAGGCGGTTGCCACCCTGCTTGCTAATCTGTCATTTGAGCCCACAGCTGCCGTCGGCCACTCCGCCGGTGCGGCGATCTTGCTGCAAATGGCGCTAACCGGAGCGATCACGCCAAATGTAATCATCGGGCTGAATGCGGCGCTGAAACCGATTGAAGGCAATGCCTTTCTGGCACCTTTGGCCAAGATGCTGTTTATCAATCCGCTGACACCGCGCCTGTTTGCCATGCAGGCCCGCTACACCCAGAGCGCTGACACGCTGCTTGCCGCAACCAACTCCGATATTGATGCGGCAGCGCGCGCCAACTACCGCGCCTTGATGGCAAACCCGGCCCACGTCAACGGTGCACTCGGCATGATGGCCAATTGGGACCTCAAACCGCTCATTGAGAATTTGGGCGCATTGCAAACCGATGTGCGGCTGGTGGTAGCCCGCGACGACAAGATGGTGCCGCCCGACGTCTCGCGTGAAACCGTCAAACGGCTGCGCAACAGCCGCTTGATCGAGCATGAGACCGGCGGCCACTTGCTGCATGAGATTAGCCCGAACGTGATTGCCGCCGCGTTGAACGCCGATCCGGCATCCAACAGCAACGCACCCACTGCACCCACTGCTCCCGCCCCCAGCTTGCAAAGGGCTGCCCAATGACAATTCATGATGCAAAGCCGCCGCAAAACGCCGTCAAAACCGCTGACCCGCAAGACAAACGCCCCCATGCAATTGTCATCGGTGCAGGCTTTGGCGGTCTGGCTGCCGCCGTACGTCTGGGTGCACGCGGGTTCCGCGTCACCCTGCTCGACAAACTCGACGATGTCGGTGGCCGCGCCTATGTCACAAGACAGGATGGCTACACGTTTGATGGCGGACCAACCATCATCACCGCGCCCTTCGTCTATGAAGAGCTCTGGACGATCTCCGGTAAGAAGATGGCCGATCATGTGACGCTCAAACAGCTTGAACCGTGCTACACGATCCGCTTCGACAATGGCGACATATTCAACACCTATAGTGATGCCGCTCGCATGCGCGCCGAGGTCGCGAAGTTCAATCCCAATGATGTCGCGGGCTATGAGGCCTTTCTGCGCGAAAGCGAGCGGTGCTTCCAGACCGGCTTTGAGAAGATGATCGACAAGCCGTTTCCCAAACTCATGGATATGGTCAAAGCCCTGCCCGGCCTGATCGCGCGCCGCGCCGAACGCTCGGTGCACAAGCTTGCGTCAAAATACGTCAAGGATGAGCGCCTGCGCATTGCCTTGAGTTTCCACCCGCTGTTCATCGGCGGCAGCCCGCTGAAAACCAGCGGTGTAATGAGCCTCATTTCTTTCATGGAGCGCAAATGGGGTGTCCACTATGTGATGGGCGGCACCGGTGCTTTGGCACAAGGCATGGCGGACCTCGTGCGCGGTCACGCAGGCACCATCCGCAACAGCGTCACCGTCGACGAAATCCTGATCAACAAGGGCAAGGCCACGGGCGTCCGCCTGGCTGACGGCACAGAAATCGCATCCGACATTGTGGTATCGAACGCGGAAACCGGTTGGACCTACACCCATCTGTTGCGTAACCACCGGCGCAAGCGCTGGACTGACGCGAAGGTCAATCGCGCAAAATATTCCATGAGCCTGTTTGTCTGGTACTTTGGCACCGACAAGAAATTTGACGATGTTGAGCACCATACGATTTTGCTCGGCCCGCGCTATCAGGGCCTGCTGAAAGATATTTTTGACAAGAAGCACCTCGCAAAAGACTTCAGCCTGTATCTCTACCGGCCCACCCACTGCGATCCGTCCATGGCACCGGAAGGCTGCGACTCGTTCTACGTGTTGGCACCCGTGCCAAATCTGGAAGGCACAACTGATTGGGATGCTCACGCCGAAACCTATCGCCAAGCCATTCAGGACCGGCTTGAGGAAACCGTGATGCCCGGTTTGGGTGAGCACGTCGTGACGCAAAAAATCATGACGCCGAACGACTTCCGCGACCGGCTGCTCTCCACCAAGGGAGCTGCATTCGGCATGCAACCTCTGATGACGCAACTGGCCTGGTTCCGCCCGCACAATAAATCCGAAGAGTTCGACAATTTATACATGGTCGGTGCAGGCACCCATCCCGGTGCCGGCGTGCCTGCTGTGGTCTCCTCCGCCAAAATCCTCGACACAGTGGTGCCCGATGCAAAACAATTTGCGTGAACCCATCCGCTTTGACCGCAACGACCAGAAGCTGTGCGACGCCGAAATCAAGGCAGGCTCGAAATCGTTTTATGCGGCTTCACTGTTGCTGCCCAAATCCACCCGTGTGGCCGCACGCGCGCTGTATGCGTTTTGTCGCTCGTCCGACGATCTGGTCGATGAAGGCAATCTCGACGGCACGGCGACCACCCGGCTTCTGGCTCGACTGGACAGAATTTACCAAGGCACGCCTGACGACACGCTGTGCGACCGCGCATTTGCCAGCGTGGTCACCCGCTATCAATTGCCGCGCGAACTGCCCGAAGCGCTGATTGAGGGCTTTGTCTGGGACGAAACATCGCGCGACTACCAAACCATTGACGCGCTGCTGGACTATGCCGCCCGGGTTGCATCCACGGTCGGTGTGATGATGGCGCGGATTATGGGCTGCACAGACCGCGATGCGCTGGCCCGTGCCGCCGATCTGGGTCTTGCTATGCAGCTCACCAATATCGCTCGCGATGTCGGCGAGGATGCGCGGCGCAATCGCATTTACCTGCCAGCCGATTGGCTGGCTGAGGCCGGTGTTGATGCAACCGCGTTGCTCACCAACCCCACCCACACGCCACAATTGGCCATCGTCGTCCAGCGGCTGCTTGAAACCGCCGATGTGTTCTATCGCCGCGCGCTAAGCGGCGTTTCCAGTCTTCCTTTGGGATGCCGACCCGCAATCCGCAGCGCGGCGTTGATCTATCGCGACATCGGCAAAGAGATCCGGCTCAACGGCTACAACAGTATTGATCGGCGGGCGCATACCTCTAAGTTCCGAAAAATGGAATTGATCGCCTTAGCCAGCGCCACACCCTTCCCGTTGATCCCGACAAGCTCGGCTGAGCCGCACCCGTCTGTCACATTTTTGGTCGACGCCGCGGCCTTGAGACTGAAACCGGAGATCAAATCCGTCGATCAGATGGCCGGCCGCATGTTGGAACTGATGGCCAAAGCAGAACACACCCGCCGTAGCGCGCGCCAATAACACGCCAATAAGAGGACAAACCAATGTGGGGAAGCTTCATTCTTGCCGAAGGTCTGTTGTCGATTGGCGGATTCGCCGCTTTTTACATCTGGCAAATGCGCTCTTTGAAGCGTGATGTCGCCGAACGCGAGGCGCGCGAGCGCGCTGAAGCAGCCGGAAACGACACCAAAACACCCTAAAACCACCCTTTTTGATCAACTGAGCGTTCACACGAGGTGAACAGTGCCGTGATAATTGGTGCTTTGTGAGTCTGTGCGCTTGGCGGTAGTGCACTGATTTTATTATGCTTTTCGCGCTCTTTGGGCCGATCACGCCGATCACGTCTCACAAACCCGTCACCCGAGCCTCGCAATCGCGTGATTTGAAAACCCGCATTCGCCGGTCCATCTTGTGTTCATCGAACGACGCAAACAACAAACCAACCAAGCGCCG
>JBAUIL010000011.1:0-2468 GCA_049682915.1 Ahrensia sp.
CAGTCGAAGGCGGCGGCTGCTCGGGTTTTTCCTATAAGTTCGACCTGGTTTCGGGCCGCAATGACGACGATGTGGTGCTTGAGAAAGATGGCGTAACTGTCTTGGTGGACGAGCTTTCTCTGGTTTATATGGCTGACTCGGTGATCGATTTTGTCGATGATCTCATCGGCCAGAGCTTCCAGATCAAAAATCCCAACGCGGTCGCTTCTTGCGGGTGTGGTACGAGCTTTTCGCTCTGATGAAGATTGTCACCTGGAATATCAATGGCGTCAAAGCGCGGCTTGAAACCGTGAAGGCGTGGCTGGAACAATCCCAGCCGGATATTGCCTGCCTGCAGGAAATCAAATCGGTCGACGAAAACTTCCCGCGCGAAGAATTCGAGCAGCTTGGCTACAATATCGAGACCCATGGACAAAAGGGTTTTAATGGCGTTGCCATCTTCTCGAAGCTCCCTTTTGACGAGGTCAACCGCGGCCTTCCCGGAGACGAGGAAGACGAGCAAGCGCGCTTCATTGAAGGCGTGTTTTCGGTCAAAGGCGGCGTGCTGCGCGTTGTCTCGCTTTATTTGCCCAACGGCAACCCGGTCGATGAAGACCGCAAATTCGGCTACAAATTACGCTGGATGGACCGCCTGCACGCCTTTGCTGAAGACCGCTTGGCGCTGGAAGAACCGTTCATTTTGGCGGGTGATTACAACGTCATCCCCATGCCAGAAGATTGCCATGACCCCGCCTTGTGGGAGGGTGACGCGCTGTTTCGCGATGAAACGCGGTCGCGCTTTCGGGCGCTGGCCAATCTCGGCTTGACTGACGCGCTGCGCGCCACATCGGACGCTGTTCCCGCCTATACGTTTTGGGACTATCAGGCCGGTGCCTGGCCGAAAAACAACGGCATTCGCATCGACCATTTGATGTGCTCGCCGGAAGCCACCGCCAAGCTACAAAAAGTCGACATTGAAAAAGACGTACGCGGTTGGGAAAAACCATCCGACCACGTGCCCGTTGCCGGTTATTTCAACTACGCCCGAATGGGTTAATCCGACCACGCTTGCGCATTTTTGGAATCATGGCACACTTTAGGCACCTTAGATGTCACGGAGGTGCATGATGCGACGAATGACTTTGATGGTTTTGGGGCTGGCAACAGCCACGCTCGTTAGCGCCACTGGCGCAGCTTTATCCGCACCGGATGTGCCCTGTACTTGCCGCTATAAAGGCCTGGACATGCAAATCGGCGATCTGGTGTGTGCGGAATTACCCAATGGCGATGTGATGATGGTCTGCGACCGTGTGCTGAACAACACAGCATGGAAAACCGTCCAGCAGGGCTGCCCTGTCACGCAGATTGAGACGCCGACCATGAGCAGAATCAAAGGCTAGTCGTTATCGCGTCGTCCACCGCGATAGGAGGAAGGCGGTGGCGGGTGCCGCCCAAACCAAGCGACCATATTGCCGCTGATCCAAAGCGCCGCCAAAAACACGAACGCCCAGCACATACCGACACTTGCCTTCAAAAAGAGCGTTATGGCTGTCAGAACTGCGACGAGCAGGCCGAATTTCAGAAGGTCAGCAGGCGATTTTCCAGCAAGAAATGACAGCATGGAAGGAAGTTTGCGCGGTTTAGCGCGCCTGTCAATTCATCGTTTGGTGATTGGTCACGGCTTGATGCTGGTGTCGAAATCATCGCGGTGGCGCACAATCCAGTCAATCAGCGCATAGATGCCGAAAACCGGCACCATAGCCAACACAGCGCGCCAAAAGCCCAGCACGCCCGCCAATCCCAGCCAAAGCAGCACAATCAAGCAAAAGCCGAGGCTCAAGATCGTCAGCGACAGCGCCACCTCGGCCCGGTCTCGTGGCGCATGCACAAGCTGCCACGCACGTTGTCCAATTTGGCCGGCAAAGCCAGCCCACAACCAGCAGATCAGGAAAACCCAAATACTGGACCAAACCGTTACCGGGCTTTGCGGCGCAGGCCCTAACCAAACGACGCCAGCAGTCAAAAAGGCAGCCACTGCGAGGCGATAAAGCCGCTGCAACCACGTCGTCATGATGCTGGTTATTGCGCTGCGGTTTGGGTCAGCGCGATGGCTGTGCGCCGGTCACCTTCCGATGACACGGCAAATGCATCTTCCTGCATCCGACGTATCCATGGCCGGTCTTCGGGGCTGGCATTGGCGAGCGCCTCGGTCATATAGGCCAAGCCGCGCACGGTTTTGCCACGCTCAAACAACAAATGGCCAAGCTTTGCCTGCGCGCCGGCATGACCCTTCTGGGCGGCAAGGTTGAACCATTGAGCCGCTTTGCGCGGGTCGGCAGGGCCGCCTTCGCCCAACAAATACATGTCGCCCAATTTGAACTGCGCATTCGGCTCGCCAAAATTAGCCGCCGCCTGCCATAGCAGTTCACGCGCCCGGCGCGGATCTGCCACAACCGGCGTTTCGGGAATGCCGGTGCGAATATAATCAG
>JBAUIL010000012.1:0-21289 GCA_049682915.1 Ahrensia sp.
CTCCATGTCTCCCTGACAAAAACCGTCAGGGCAATGTGTTCACATGGGTCAATTCTCAGTGACAATTTATGGGGCTACTGGGTCAGTTCTCAGTGACATTCAACAGTCGAAGCTTTTAGCAGTTTCGTTGTCGGCGCTTGTGAAACTGATGCAGCTCGAAGAGTGGCTGCGCGGTTGACCAAGGCCTGACCACGCTGGATGCGAAGCGCCGCGTAGAAGGGTAGGGCAGGAAGATGGGCCACAGCTGTTTTAGACAGGGGGGCCGCCACGATGTGCATTCCATGCAACGGGGCCGCATCGAGAGACGTCCGGCGGTCGACAAAGATACCGAGGTAAATTGGAAACTCTGTTGAAACTGACCTAAACAAAAAAATACCTTGGAACCCGCGCACGCGCGCAGCGGGAAAACCCAGCGCTGAGCTAAAGCGCTCTCAACAGCCCAATTCCCTGTTCGAGAGGTATTGCCCGGATGTCTTCTGCCACCGGGACATCACGCTCACCGGCGTAGATCAGCAGCTTCCGGTTGGCTTTGACGTCTTCTGCGCCGGTGTGGAAACCACGAGAAACCTTCGGTGCAGTCGTGCGCTTGATCTCGACGGCCCAGATGTCGCCATCCGGCAAACGCAGAACCAGATCAAGTTCGGCTCCGGCAGAGGTGCGATAGAAGAAGGGTTCAGTGCCGGCGGGCGCCGCGGCAAGAAGAGTCTCGATGCAGAACCCCTCCCAACTGCCGCCGACGACAGGATGCCCGAGCAAGCCCTCGGTCGTACCAATACTCAACAGCGCATGCACGATCCCGCTGTCCCGCACATAGATTTTTGGCGATTTCACCAGGCGTTTGCCGACATTCTCATGCCAGGGCTGCAGCCGCCGCACCAGCATGAGATCGACGAGCAGATCGAGATAACGACCGATGGTTTGGCCCGACACACCGAGCCCCTCTGCGAGGGCAGCAGCATTCAGCAGACCGCCTTGCACATGCGCCAACATGGTCCAGAAGCGCCGCAAGGTTGCGGCCGGAATACGCGGCCCGAGAGCAGGGATGTCACGCTCCAGATAGGTGCGCAGGAAATCTAGACGCCAGTCCATGCTGGCCTGATCGCTGGCAGCCAAGAAACTGTCAGGAAAGCCACCACGCAACCAGAGCGCATTCAACTGATCAGCCCCAACCTCGGTAAGTTGCAGAGGGGGCATTTCGATATACCGGACCCTTCCCGCGAGGGACTCTGCCGATTGTTGCAGGAGAACATTGGAGGCTGACCCTAAAAGCAGAAACTGCCCCGTACGAAACCCGGCCCGCCTGCGCTGGTCGATCTGACCACGCAGGCTCATGAAGAGGCCGGGCATCTGCTGCACTTCGTCGAGGATGACGAGTTTTCCCGCTTGTTCATCCAGATAGAGATCTGGTTCGGTCAGGATCTGCCTGTCTGCGTTACGCTCAAGATCAAGGTATACCGATGGTTGCGCCGAAGCGATGTCGAGAGCAAGCGTGGTCTTCCCGACCTGCCGGGGACCGAGGAGCACAACAGCGGCTTGGTTCGCCAGCGCGGATTGCACAAGTTGATGAGTTTGGCGCATATACATACCTTGCAATTACTCCATCAGGTGGAAGATTTGCAAGGTTAAATTATTGTGCGGCTAACGTTCCAGCCCAATTTGTGAATTAGCCTGAAGTGACAAACAGGCTTTGCGCCAAAACTCACTCCAACAACCCAATTCGCTCCGCCCGTACCAGCAGCATCCTCACGGACGACGGCTGCCAGCTCATGCGTCCACGCGGCGTCCACTCGCGCAGGGTTACAGTCAGTCACAGACCGCCTGCAGCGTGACCTGCCCCCGGAAGTTCCCTCAATCTGATGTAGAATTTGCGCAACCTCACAAAATTCTTGCACTCTACCATGGTAGTGTGCAATTGATGTCAGTCATGAGCTCGGGAGGGCTATATGTGCGTTGTCGTAACAGGAGCAGCCAAAGGGATTGGTGAAGCAGTCGCTCGACGATTATCTGGCGATAATGCTCAGCTTGTTCTCTTGGACTCGGATGAAGCCGCCCTTGAAAAGACCGCAGCACGCCTACCCGGTTCACCGGTTTGCATTGTTGGGTCTGTCGCGGATGAGGACGTTGTAGAGCAGGTGGCGCAGGCCGCAGCAAGGCTTGGTGGGGCAGTCGGGTTTTCGCACAATGCCGGTATTCAGCGCTACGGGTCGGCTGTCGATACGACGCCGGAATTATGGGATGAAGTGATTAATGTGAATTTGCGCGGGGCTTATTTGTTGGCCCGGGCACTACTGCCGCAACTGGTCGAGAATCGTGGGGCTTGCGTGTTTATGGCCTCTGTTCAGGGCTTGGCGACACAGCACAATGTTGCCGCCTACACCACCTCAAAACACGGGCTGATTGGACTGGCAAAATCGATCGCGGTAGATTTTGCCGCAGCGGGCGTACGCTCCAATGCAGTCGCACCGGGCTCGGTTAAAACACCGATGCTCGACTGGGCAGTCGAGTTGGCAGAAGATCCTGATGCGGTGTGGAAAGAAATTAAAGACATGCATCCGCTCGGGCGCGCTGCCCAAGCCAGTGAAGTGGCCGAAGTGGTTGCATTCTTGCTGTCGGAAAAAGCGTCCTTTGTCACCGGCGACGTGATCAAAGTGGATGGTGGGTTGATGGCGCGCCTTGGTGGATCACCGAAATGAAAGGGCTTAAGCCGTGACCATTGCAGATATCAAAGTAACAACAGTCGCGGTTCCATTGGAGGCGCCTCTGCGCCATTCCGCTGGTGCCCATTGGGGTCGTTTTATTCGCACTATTGTTGAAGTGATCGGCGATGATGGGCAATCGGGCTGGGGTGAATTGGGCGGTGGCGGAGAAGGCGCAGAGGCCGCTGTGTTATCTCTGCTTCCCTATTTGAAAGGCCATGATCCGCTCAATCTTGAGCAGTTGCGGTGGAAAATCATGAACCCGACGGCGACCCTTTATAACAACCGGTTGCAGTTGCATGCCGCCATTGAAATGGCCTGTCTTGATTTAGCGGGCAAGCGACTCGGCGTGCCGGCCCATGCCTTGCTGGGCGGCGCTATTCGGACATCAGTTGAGTTCGCGTCTTACCTTTTCTATCGCTACGAAGCAGATGGAGCAGGTGGCGAAACGATGCCGGATGAGATTGTTGCTCATGCCAAAGCGCTGCGCAATGCCCATGGGTTTCGCACGCACAAACTGAAGGGTGGCCATTTTGCACCGGACCACGATGTAGAGGTTTTCACCGCGCTCGCGGACGCCTTCCCACGCGATAAGGTGCGGCTTGATCCCAATGGTGTTTGGTCCGTTGAAGAAGCGATCCGCGTCGGGCGTGCTATCGCGCCGCTCAACAATGATTATTTCGAAGATCCGACCTGGGGCCTCGACGGCATGCGGCGCGTGCGGGACTGTCAACCTATCCCAACCGCCACAAATATGGTGGTGGTCAATTTTGAGCAGATGGCGCAGTGCATCCGCCACGATCTGGTCGACGTGGTTTTACTGGACACCACGTTTTGGGGCGGTCTGCGGCAGTCGGTGAAAGCGGGGCACGTACTGGAGACCTTCCAACGCTCTGCTGCTGTGCATTCATCGGGTGAATTGGGCGTTCAACTGGCTTCCATGTTGCATTTGGGGGCCGTGTTGCCGAACCTGAATTTTGCAGCAGACGCTCATTATCACCACCTGAAAGATGACATTCTTGTGGGTGGTAAGCTGGCTTACAAGAACGGCCATATCGACGTGCCGACCGGGCCGGGTCTTGGCGTTGAGGTCTGCCGCGACAAGCTCGCACAATATGCCGGGTATTTCCATGAAACAGGTGGTTATGCCTATGATCGCGATCCGGCGCGACCGGACTGGTATTCGATCTGGCCGGAGCGCAACTATGCCGATCCGTCAGTAAAAACAGTGCCGGAGGCGCTGTAATGGCTGAAGTAAAGGTTCGCGATCTGGTCAAAGTCTATGGCCGCCAATTGGCGGTGCGTGGCATTGATCTTGATATTGCTGATGGCGCGTTTGTGGTGTTGGTCGGTCCATCGGGCTGTGGCAAGTCAACAACTTTGCGCATGATTGCCGGGCTTGAAAGCATTTCACACGGCGAATTGTTGATCGACGGTAAGCGCGCCAATGATTTGCCATCGCGGGACCGTGGCGTGGCCATGGTGTTCCAGACTTACGCGCTCTATCCGCATTTGACAGTCAGAGAGAACCTTGCCTTTTCGCTCAAGCTCGCAAAGGTCGCGCCCAAGGATATGGATCGGCGGATCAATGGCGCCATTCAGGCGCTCGAGTTGCAGCCCTATTTAGACCGGCGACCGTCGGAACTATCTGGCGGACAGCGCCAAAGAGTGGCCATGGGTCGTGCGATTGTGCGCGAGCCGGATGTTTTTTTGTTTGATGAGCCACTGTCCAATCTGGACGCCAAGCTGCGCAACCAGATGCGCGTCGAAATCAAACGGCTTCAACATCGGCTGGGCGTGACCACTATCTATGTCACCCACGATCAGATTGAAGCGATGACATTGGCCGATGTGATCGTAGTGATGAAAGACGGTGAAATTGCTCAACAGGGATCACCGTTAGATGTGTTTGAAAATCCTGCCAATAAATTTGTCGCCAGCTTTATCGGGTCGCCGCAGATCAATCTCTTCGATGGGATGATTAAGCAATCAGGCAAGGATTTTGCTTTTGTTACACCCGAAATGACGATCCCGCTGGATGCAAACAAATTCCGAGGCACATTACGAGATGGTCAAAAGGTGACAGGTGGCTTGCGCGCCGAGGACATCATCCCACAGGGTCACGGTGTCCAGCCCGATGGCGGTATTTCAATTGTCGGCGACGTGTCGCTGACTGAACTTTTGGGCAATGAGAGCTTGTTGTTTGCCACGTGTGGTGCAGCCGATTTTGTCGCGCGCATGCAGCAACCGCGCATAGTTCAAGACGGCGAAAAGCTACTTTTCCATATCGCCGGTTCACGCCTGCATCTATTCGATGCGGACACGGAAATGAGTTTAAAAGTAACGAATACAATAGTTTAAATGAGGAGGAATAAAAATGAATCTGAAAAGAAAACTACTGGGTACGGCTGTTGGCGTCATGCTTGCCGCAACCCCTGCCATGGCACAAGAAGTGCAATTGTTTCACGACAAGGGCTTCTGGTCAGAACAGCTTCAATCGGTGGGTAAAGCGGCTGAGGAGAATGTCGGCGTAGCCATTGTTGAAACGCCTTATGCCAATGCCGAACAATATAAAGCATTTGTGCAAGCCTCCATTGCGTCCGGTGAGACGCCGGACATGTTCACATGGTGGACCGGCGCCACTTTTGCTGAATTGGTGAGCAGCGGACAAATCGCACCGTTGGATGATCTTTGGAAAGAGATGATCGAATCAGGCGGCTACGGCGAAGCCTCCAAGGAGCTCTTCATTGTTGACGGTCAAACCTATGCGGTTCCGCTGCTGCTGGCGCGATGGGTGATGCTGTACAATAAATCCCTCTACGCCGAGCTTGGTTTGAAAGAACCCGAGACTTGGGAAGAGTTGATGTCCAACGCTGACGCCATTGTGGCTGCTGGCAAAACCCCGTTTCTTGCCACCGTGCACGAAGGTTGGCGCGGCTTCATCTGGTTCCAAGAACTGATGTTACGCATGCATCCAGAGGCCTATAACGGCCTCAATGACGGCTCGGTTCCTTATGATGGTCCCGAGGTGCGCGCGGTCTTTGAAAAATGGGCGGACATGTATGCCAAGGGCTACTTCTCCGATCCGCGATCAACAGAAGAGTTCAACGATTATGTCCGCGGCGCAGGTGCCATGTATCTGATCGGTGAATGGGCTGCCGGTCTGGTTGTCGAAGCGGGCTTTCCCAAAGAAGACCTCGGCGTGTTCATCGTGCCCAATATGGCTGATGGCGCACCGGCTTCGGTGATCGTTGAAGGCTCACCGCTGGTTGTCTCCGTCGATGGTGCCAAGGATGAGAACGTCATGAAGGCACTTCGTTTCTGGGTATCGGATGCGGGTGCCAATGCGTGGGGCGATGCAACCGGCAACTATATCGGCAACAACTCTGCCGAAGCGCCCAATGCGATTGTTGAGCAGGTAAACGCGGATATTGCCGAGACCAGCGCCACCGCCTATCTGCGCTGGTGGGAGGCGGTTCCACCAGACCTTCAAGGCGAACTGGTTGCGGAGATGAACCGTTTCATGCTCGATCCGACCATGGAGACGGCAGAAAAAGTGATGACAACCATGCAATCACTTAACGCCGCCTACTGGGCAGACCGGTAAGCGAAGGGATTTTAGCATGGACCGCGCCGCCAAGGACAGAGCACTGCTTGACCGTATCGGGATTGACACTATCGCCCGAAACGCGCGAGCAAGGCGGCGCGGTCAACTGAGACAGGGGCTTGTGTTCATGGCACCGGCCCTGATCTTGGTCGTCGGTGTATTGCTGTTGCCGGTTGTGTTTAACATCTGGCTTAGCATCACCCAGTGGCGCAAATTTACGGGCTTTGGCGAATATGCCGGTTTCGCCAATTATGAACGTATGTCGGCCAATCCGTTCTTCAATGAAGCGCTGATCAATACCGCGATCTGGGTCGGTGCGTCGCTCGTCTTTCCCATTGTGTTGGGTCTTGGTATGGCGATGTTTTTTCGCAATCTGCGCGGTGCCGAAACCTTCAAGAACATCATTTTCATTCCACGCATCTTGGCACCCACGGCGGTCGGTGTGTTGTGGTTTTACGTTTATGCGCCCGATGGTCTGTTAAACCGTGGCTTAGGCTTCGTATCAGGCCGCGACGTCGACATTGGTTGGCTTTATAGCGACGCTACCGTGACGCCCGCCATCATTGCCACATTTGTCTGGCAAACAGCCGGGCTGGTGATGGTGCTGTTATTGTTGGGGCTGGCGGCAATCCCCAAAGATCCCATTGAAGCGGCGCATATTGATGGCGCAAGCAAATGGCAAATCTTCCGCCACATCACGTTACCACTGCTGATGCCGACTATTTTGATGGTGACCATTTTATCGGTATTAGCGGGCTTCACCGCGTTTGATCTGCTTTGGGTGATGGGTGCCAGTTTCCCCGGCCAGCGCAGTCTCGCGCTTGCAGTGTTTATGTATTTCGAGGCGTTTCAGAAAGGCAGCTGGGCGTTCGGCTCTGCTATTGCGGTGGTGATCGGTCTGGTCGTGTTGTGTGTAACATGGTTGCAAACAGTACTGCAGGCACGTGTAGACAGGATGATCCGCTAATGGCACTTGATATTTCTCAGCTTGATCTAGACGCCATCGAACGGCGCGAAGCCGCCAAAAACAAAGGCAGCGCGCTGAAGTTGGTTGTGGCCATGGCATTTGCCTTGCTTTGGATTGTGCCATTTTATTTTCTGGCGATCTCGATCTTCAAGTCCAGTGCTGAATATTCGCGCAATCCGCCCTTGGCATTGCCCGAGGGGGTTGCGCCGTTTTTGGACAACGTGACTCGCGCTTGGGAGTTGGGCAGCATGGGCCAATCCATGATGAACTCAGCGTTTTACGGCACGGTAGGTGCAGCGTTGGCTGTGTTTTTTGCCGCCATGGCAGCCTTTGCCATCGTGCGGCTGGATATCCCATTCCGCAATGGTTGGTTCATGCTGATTTTTGCGGGCACAATTTTTCCGTTTCAGATGTATCTGATCCCGCTTTTCTTTGGCTATCAGAAACTCGGGCTGCTCAATTCCCATATCGGAATGCTGCTTTTTTACATTGCTATCTGCGTGCCGTTCCCGACGTTGGTCCTTAGGAATTTTATGTCTGGGCTTTCGCGCGAAATGGATGAAGCGGCGCGAATGGATGGTGCCAACGAGTTCACGGTCTTCTTCCGAATTATCTTACCCAATACGATTGGGCCAATGACGGCTGTGTTCCTGCTGCAGTTTACCTGGATCTGGAATGACATGCTGTTTTCCACCGTGCTGGGCAACCGGCTGGAAACGCGGTCGATCATGAATGCTTTGCTGGTGTTTCAGGGCAGCTATTCATCCATCGGACCCAACATCGTGTTGACAGCGGCGTTGTTGGCATCGCTCCCCAGCATCGTGTTATTTTTTCTCCTAAGGCGGCACTTTATGCAGGGCCTTCAGGTTCAACAGTCTTGAGGGGGACTGAGACATGCTACGATCAAAAACAGTCAAGCCTGATCGTCCGTTGCCCTTGGCACGGCAAGTCTATGAAGAGCTGCATCAGAGGATACTGAGGTTTGAGCTTAAACCATACCAAGTGCTGTCAGAGGCGTCGGTCTCGGAGATGTTGGGTGTCAGCCGGACACCAGCACGCGAAGCGCTGACGAAGCTGGCCGAAAGCAAATTTGTCGATGTGGTGCCGCAGCGGGGCTCGCAAGTGGCACCATTGCGCATGGAGGATCTCGAACGATCTCAATTCATGCGTGAAGCGCTTGAAGTTGCTCTTTTGCGTCGCGCTTTGGCCTCGGGTGACACTGTGGCTTTGATCAAAGGTTTGCGCAAAGAAATCACATTGCAACGGACCTATGTGAACTTCGAAGACACAGAGAGCTTTTACGCCTCCGATGAGAAGTTTCACGGCCTTATCGCGCACTATGCCAAGCAGCCGAGCGTGTTGCCCGAGATATTGCGCTTGAAAGAGCACATGGACAGGTTTCGCCATTTGATGGTTTCGGGTGTTGAAGACCTCGACAACATTATCCGGCAACATGTAGCCATTGCCGATGCCATTGAGGCGGGTAACGCGCCGCAGGCTGAGAAGCATATGATCCGACATCTGCGCCGTATTTTTGACTATATTGGTCACGCGCGTGAGAAATTCCCGGACTATTTCGAAATGCAAAGTGATGAACTCAGAGCGTCACGATGATTATCCGTTTGCTTGGTGACGTTCGTGATGGTGTGGGTGAAAGCCCGTTTTGGAACCCAGCTGACGGCAAGGTCTGGTCGGTCGATATTACGGGTAAGACGCTGATCACTCGCGACCTCATGAGTGGTGCGACCACGCAATTCATCACCGACGACTTGCCGACTGCGTTGGCTTTAGATGATGACGGCGGAGCTATTGTGTCGTTCGCAAAGGGTGTGGCGCGCTGGCGTAGCGACAACATCGGACCTTTGATCAGCGCCGAAACCGACCCTCTTATGAGACTAAACGAGGGAGCATGCGATCCAGCCGGGCGCATGTGGGTCGCCAGCATGGAAAACAATCTCACCGATGATTTGCAGTTTCGCCATCAGGGCAAGGCCTGCGGACGGCTATTTCGCATCCAAGGCGATCACGCAACCGCGTTGACCGGGCCTGAATTTGGTATCCCCAACACGATGGTTTGGTCACCTGCCGGTGATTTCTTCTATCTCGGCGATAGTACGCGCAACACGATCTGGGTTTGGGATTATGAGGCTGCGACAGGGGCGCTCTCAAATCGTCGTGTGCATATATCGGGTGGCCCGGGCGTGCCAGATGGTTCTTGCGTAGACGCGGAGGGCTATCTGTGGACCGCGCGGTTCGGGGCAGGGCGGATAATCCGCTATGATCCTGATGGAAAGCAAGACCGCGAGTTGTTGCTGCCCGCTCAAAATCCGACAGCGACTACTTTTGCGGGGGATGACATGTCGACGCTGATCGTGACCTCGGCACGTTTTGGCATGGATGATCCGGCTGACGCGGACGGCGCCATGCTGGCAATTGAAACCGATGTGATCGGACATCCCGAAAATCGCTTCAAACCATGATTGATGGTTCCGCAATGCAATGCGCGCCCAGAAGACAAACCAGCTCAGGGGTGTAATCATGGATTTAACTAAACGGCTTGCGGGTAAGACTGTAGTGGTGACAGCCGCAGGACAAGGTATCGGACGCGCAATCGCTGAGCGATTGCTTGCCGAAGGCGCGCAGGTCCATGTGTCTGATATTAATGGTGACCTGCTGGCCGATCTGGCAGGAGCGCAGTGTGCTCATCTGGATGCCACTGACGAGGCTGCAGTCTCCGCCTATTTTGAGGCGTTCGAGCGCGTCGATGTGGTGGTTCACGCTGTGGGCTATGTGCATCAAGGCACGATCGAGGAATGTAGCCTCGGCGACTGGCGGCGCTCCTGTGCGATTACGCTCGATAGTGCGTTTCTGGTATTGGGCGCGGCCGTTCCCAAGATGAAAACGCATGGCGGCAGCATCATTACCATCGGATCGGTTGCCAGCTCGATCAAAGGGTTTCCCAAACGCGCCGCGTATTGCGCCGCCAAAGGTGGCGTAATAGGTCTAACCAAATCGCTTGCTTCTGACTATTTGGCTCACGGCATTCGATGCAACTCGATCTGTCCCGGTACCGTCGATAGCCCCAGTTTGCGGGACCGGATAGAAGCATTGGCCGACCAAATGGGTAGTCTAGAGGCGGCAATGAAATTCTTTATCGATCGCCAACCGTCCGGTCGTTTCGGCAGGCCCGATGAAATAGCCGGCCTGTGCGCCTTTCTTGCCTCAGATGATGGAGCTTTCATAACTGGCCAGGCGATCAACATTGATGGCGGCATCACCATTTGAGCAACACAGTCTGGCAGTTTGATTGGGGTCGTGTTCGCGGTGAGGTGTCAGCGCTTGGCGGCATGCTTGGCCCAGTTTGGTTCACGTTGAGTGATGGCCGTCAAGTGCAGCCCTTTGCAGTGGCACCATGGGCCGATGATCCAGCGGAACAGCGCGACGCGCTGCCGCCGATTTTGCAGCGTTTGCGTGGCGAGTTTGTCTGTGTGCCGTTCGGTGTTGCCACAGGGCGTACTGACCTGCCTCACTCTTGGATGGACGGTTTCGATCCCTCGGTGCCGTCAGCGGATGAGTTCGTCCATGGTTACAGCGCAAACCAAATTTGGCACCTTGTAGATCAAGCCGACACAGCAATTACCATCGCGATTGACTATCCAGACGACCATGATGTGGCACGGCTGACGCGAACGATTTCGCTGGATGGTGATCTGCTCATAAGGCTCGATCTTACAATCGAAATGCGCCGGGATACGGCCTTACCTGTGGGGTTGCATCCCATATTTGCATTACCAACAGAAATCGGTGCCGCCCAACTTACGATTGCGTCGCTGCAAAGCGTGCGATCATTCCCGTTGCCGGTCGATGAAACATCGAAGCTTCAACCGGATCAAACGGCATCGACCTTGGAACAACTATTGAGCATGGACGGGACAGGTGTGGATGTTACCCGACTTCCGTTGGCGATCGACACAGAAGAATTGCTTGCAGTCTCACTTACTGAGGGCGACGTCCTTCTATCTGATTCATACAACGGCTATGCAGCCGTTCTTTCCTGGGACATCGGGACGTTTAACCAATGTTTGCTATGGTTATCCAATCGTGGCCGCAAAGCCTATCCGTGGTCGGGACGCTTCTGCGCCATCGGTATTGAACCTGTTGCTGCAGCTTTCGATCTCGGTGTGGCCCATTCCGCCAACTCTCAATCCCCGCTGACAAAATCTGGCGCAACTACTCAACTGAAGCTGTCATTGGCCAAGCCATTCAATACGACATACCGGATTGGCGTGAGTGTGATTTAGAGTACATCCACTTCACGTTGGATCATATCCGCAGGCCGCGAAGTAGTTTGCCCACTCCGCTGGCGTGAACAGGGCTACGATCTCGCCAGCGGCGTCCCACAAGGCGTCGACCGTTCTTTCGGCTCTGGCGCGGTAATCATCCCCTTTTTCGTGGGGTTAATTTCTGGACTTCACGCGGCCTGTTTCAGTTTCTTGGCGGACGTTATGCCGCCGATCGCCATGTTGGGTCGTTCGTTGTTATATGTCCACAGCCATCGTGTGGCGTAGTCCTGAACCGCCCTGATCGTTGAGAAGATGTATTGGCCCAGCCACTCGTGCCGGATGGTTCGGTTGTAGTGCTCGATGTAAGCGTTTTGTTGCGGCTTTCCTGGCTGGGTGTAGGTCAGTTCGATACCGTGCGTTTCGGCCCATCGTTGAAGCGCTCCACTGACGTTTTCGGGACCATTATCGACCCTGATGTTCAGCGGCTTGCCACGCCACTCGATAATCCGGTTCAGCGTTCTGATTACGTGCAGTGCCGGCAGGGACACATCGACCTCAATGGAAAGCCTTTCATGATTGAAGTCGTCGATCACATTGAACGCCCGGAATGTGCGCCCGTCTTCGAGTTGATCTGACATAAAGTCCATGGACCACGTCTCGTTTGGCGTATCAGGAACCGCCAAGGGATCTGGCTTCTCACGCACCAACCGCTTCTTGGGTTTGATGCGCAGGTTCAGCTCCAGCGCCCTATAGATGCGCAAGACACGCTGGTGGTTTCACACAAAGCCCCTCACGTTGCGCAGGTACAAGAAGCATAGCCCGAAGCCCCAGGTCCGGTGTGTCGTCGTCAGACGCAGCAGCCAGTCGGGAATCAATGCGTTCTCATCGCTGAGCTTGCCTTCGTAACGATAGCAGCTCTCGCTGATCGAAAAGGTCCGGCAGGCCAGCGCAATCGACGCGCCTTGGTGTCGAACGGCGTGATAGGCCATCTCCCGCCTCTGAGATGGCCGTGTCACTTTTTTCCAAGCGCATCCTTCGGCCGTCGGTTCTCGTCGGCCATGGCCTTCATCTCGCTCATCAGCGAGGCATCTGTTACCCGGCAAGTGATGCTTGCATCACTGAGAGGGCATGCCGCCATCCTTCGACCGCCAATTCTAGCAGGTAGCGCTGCTGATCCTGTGCTCCCGGCAGAGGTGCCCAACTGGCACGCCGTTCTCGCCCTGTTTCAAAATCGCAAGGATCTGAGCGTCAGTAAATCTCGATTTCTTCATGTCGTTCTCCGCGTTCATCAAACGACGGAGAAGTCCAATTTTCAACCCAATGGTTTTTGGGGATGATTACCGATCGTCTTGGCATCCGGAACCTCGTCGCCCAAACCCAAGCCAACGAACCGCATGAACGATAGCCGGTCGTTGATGATGAACTCGGCCTAGCTGAGATTTCAAATGATCAATCTTTATTTTAGCTGGCAGTACCGGTGGCGTTCAACGGGTACTTTGTGATGGCGTGTCAGACTTTTGATGGACGTATCGCTGAATAATAATCCGCATATTGTTCACGTCTCTTTTCAGAACAACCCTGGACACGTCCTTCATCATACCTGCCACTTCAATCTGGGACAGCCCCGAAAATTTCGCTCTCAATATCTTCTCGTGCGGTGTATTGCTGAGACTAGCATTGTCAATAAGCAATTCTTCGTAGAGCTTTTCACCCGGTCGCAGGCCAGTGATTTTGATTTCTATATCGCCATTCGGATTGTCCGGATCGCGCACGGCACGCCCGGACATTTTGATCATGCGGTGGGCAAGATCCATTATTTTTATGGGCTCACCCATATTCAGAACAAACAGGTCTTCGCCTTTTGAAAACGCGCTTGCAAGCAAGACTAGGCGTGCGGCTTCGGGGATGGTCATAAAATAGCGTGTTACTTCCGCATGGGTCACAGTCACCGGCCCACCATTTTCGATTTGTTGGCGAAACAGCGGGACAACCGACCCTGATGAGCCCAAAACATTGCCGAAGCGAACCATTGAGAAACGGGTCTTTGGATAGCGATCCTGGAAATCGCCAACGACTAGTTCCGCCATCCGTTTAGTTGCGCCCATAATGTTTGTCGGGCGGACAGCCTTGTCTGTTGAGACCAGGACAAAGCGTTCGATTTCCGCCTTGGCAGCTGCTTTAGCTACAATCTGCGTGCCCAGTACGTTGTTGCGGGCACCTTCAACGGCGTTACACTCAACCAGGGGCACATGTTTATAGGCTGCCGCATGTAAAATGATGTCAACCTCATGGGTCTTCACATTGTCTTCGACGGCGGCTTCGTCGGTCACGGATGACATGCTCGCGACCAATTCAATATTAGCATCTTCGCAGATAGGGCGCAGGCGGCGGTCAACCTCGTAAAGTGCAATTTCGCTACGCTCGAATAGGACGATTTTCCGCGGGTTGCAATTCAGCAACTGGGTACACAGTTCCGAGCCGATCGACCCGCCTGCACCGGTGACCATGACGTTTCGTCCGGCATAGGCTTTGGCAATTTCAGGCACGTCGAGATCGACCGCATCACGGCCGAGCAACTGGTCTGGTGATACAGGCTTGAGGTCCGTGACAGTGCTACGTCCCGAGATCAAATCGACATAGGAAGGTATGGCCTGGACGTCGACACCGAGCGGTTTCATCTGGTCGACCAGTGCGTCGCGCCTTGCGCGTGGCAGCGATACCGTTCCAATTAAAATACGCTTGATTTTTCCGCGCTTGGCCCATTTCTCGAGTTCGGCAACTGGACGCACTTTCAGCCCGGATATAATGGTGCCATGCAAGGTAGGATTATCGTCGACGAAGCCGATAGGTCTCACTTCATTCGAGCGGCTCAGTGAGGAGGCAAGCTGTATGCCGGCGCTACCCGCACCATAGATTGCGACCGGGTCTCGCGTGCCGTTGCCCTTCTGCGCGAGTCTGATCACATACAGCATGATGAAGCGTGATGTGACTGACAAGGCGCCAAAGATTAGCCCGAAATAGACAGCCACCGTGCGTGGAATTGCGGCGTCCTGAAAAAACGCAACCATCGATATCAGGATTGTCAGTCCGATTGACGCTGTCAAAAAGTGAGGCAACGCATGCACGTCAAATGATTGCAGCCGCAACCGATAGAGCTGCGTCAAATACAACACTATCGCGGAAACTGTAAAAATGATCGCAGTATCCAACCAACCGACCCCAGGCAAAGGCCGCGACCAGTTGGTGATTGAGATAGCTCTATCAAGCCCAAGGCGGAAAATGAACGCAAGCCAAAGCGAGACCGGTAGCAACATTAAATCTATCAAGAAAAAACCCGCCATTTTCACACGGCGTGAAATAAGCGATGGATCTCGCAGATATGCAATAAAGTGACCTAAGACCATACTGTAACTCCGATCTTGGCATCGTGCTTATACCAGTTTGCGTCGTATTGACAGAGCAAAAACAGCAATGAGCGATAGCGCAAGACCAAGAAAGCCTGAACCGGTGATCACACGAGGTGTTTGGGTTTTAGTCCCAGGTTTAGATGGCAAGTAGAGGTGGCCCGATAAATCTGAACAGGTGAGTTAGGTGGATTTTCCGCTCCTAATCCGGCAGCTTTGCCGGGACGAAGGAGCGAAGATGACAAGACGACCCAGACGGAACCACAGCCCTTCCTTCAAGGCGAAAGTCGCGCTAGCGGCGCTGAAGGGCGACAGAACAATGAGCGAGCTGGCGACGCAGTTCGATCTGCACCCCAATCAGATCAAGCAGTGGAAGGATCAACTTCTCGACGGCGTGTCGGATGTCTTCGATGACAAGCCCAAAGCGCCGAGAGAGCCGGAGATCGACGTCAAATCCCTGCATGCAAAGATTGGCCAGCTGGCGTTGGAAAATGATTTCTTAGAGGGAGCGCTCGACAAGGCAGGTCTGTTGCCGAGCGCAAGAAAATGACGGACCCGAACCACAGGCTGAGCCTGACACGGCAGGCCAAGCTTCTTGGGATCAACCGGGGCAGTCTCTACTATGAAGCGCGCCCGACCAGCGATGCGGATCTCATGCTGATGCGTCGGATCGACGAATTGTATATGGACTATCCGTTTGCCGGAAGCCGGATGATGAAGGGGCTGCTGCGGCAGAGGGCTTCACCGCCGGGCGGCTGCATGTGGCAACCTGCATGAAAACCATGGGTATCGAGGCGCTCTATCGCAGGCCCAACACATCAAAACCCACCCCTGGTCACAAGATCTACCCATACCTGTTACGAAAGCTGGCCGTAAGGCGGCCCAATCAGGTCTGGGCCATGGACATTACCTACATCCCCATGGTCCAAGGGTTCGTTTATCTGGTCGCCGTTCTGGACTGGTTCAGCCGCAAGGTTCTGGCCTGGCGGCTGTCGGTGAGGCTGGAAACAGCACCGTGTCTGGAGGCTTTGAATGAGGCCATGCGCAGATATGGCAAACCGGAGATCATGAATACGGATCAGGGCTCGCAGTTCACCTCCATCGACTTCATCAAGGCGCTGAAGGACGCGAACATCAAGATCAGCATGCCTCTCGGGACATTGCTATGCAATGCCCTGCCGGTAATAGACGGAAAGGGCGCATGGCGTGACAACGTCTTCGTCGAGCGGCTTTGGCGCAGCATCAAATACGAGGAGGTCTATCTGCATGCCTACGACAGCGTGTCAGCCGCACGCAGTGGCATTGCTCGATATCTGGCATTCTACAACACGAGGAGACCGCATTCATCGCTGGACGGGCAAACGCCCGATCAGGCATATCACATCAAGCCGCAACCAATCCCGGTCGCGGCGTAACCGAGCGGAAAATCCGCCTAAGAAACGGCTCGAAACCGTTCAGAAAAACCGAACCACCTCTCTGCGCTTAAACCTTTGCGGGCAGAACCATGTGCGCCAGAAGAACACTCAAGCGAAAGCGGCTCCGAAAAGCAGGGAAATTTATCAATCCAACCAGCTTTCAAAAAAAGAAGAGGCTTGGCGAGGAAGTGATTGGGGATAAGGCGGTGAATAAATGGACGCTTGACGTATAACGTCAAAATCCCGTATGCTCATAGCAATGATATTGAGCTACCGCGATAAAAAAACAGAAGCCTTTGCAAGAGGTGAATTTGTCAAAGCGTTCAGCGGTTTTGAAGCTCAAGCCGAACGGCAGCTTGCTATTTTGAACGCCGCGCCAACTCTAGAAACTTTACGTGCTTTGCCCAGCAATCGGCTGGAAGGCCTTAAAGGAAACAGGGCAGGTCAGTATTCCATCCGCATCAATCAACAATGGCGGGTGTGTTTTGAATGGCCGGACGGGCAGTCTGGTGCGTCAAGTGTTGAAATTGTTGATTACCATTAGAGCCAAAAAAGGAGGCCTCTATGTTTAAACGTGCAGTGCACCCTGGCTTAATCTTAAAAGATGAGCTGGAAGAGCTTGGAATTAGCCCTACTGAATTTTCGCGTCAGATTGACGTGCCGCCCAATCGCATTAGCCAGATAATTTCTGGCAAACGCGCTATCACGGGCGATACTGCTTTGCGGTTTGGCCATTGGTTTGGTGTTGACCCTGAATTTTGGATCAATCTTCAAGCCCAGTTCGAGCTAGCAACAGCGGCGAAAGCAACAGGCGAATCCATTCGCCAATTGCCAACCAAGGCCAGCTTGCCCGTGCAGGCCGAGCAGCCACGCTTGGTTTGAGGCCAAAACCTCACTTAACACTTTCCATCATGCAAAATTGTGTGATGGACTTCGACCCCACCCAGAATAGTCATGACAGGGAAGGGGTGTAAGGCGAATACAGGGGAATAGGATATTATGACAAGTGTCACGCGACGCTTGCAACGCTCATTCACTGCACGTATTCTTCTGTCATAAATAACTCCGCTTTCACGCTCAAAAATCCACCGCATCCTGGGCAGTTCGTCAAGATAGAAATCTGTCCGTTAGGTCAAGGCTTTCCGGATCAGGTTGAAACTTGAGCGTCGCCCTTCGGGTCGAGCTGTCGGCAGAGCTGAAGCCCACGAGCGGTCTTCCCTCATTCTGACTTTCATCCCAAACGCAGAAAATACAGGCCGTTTTCTTGAGAAATGGCACTGATCTGCCGCTTGCGCGCAGCGGCAGGTAAGGGAAGCTGGCGCCGCTTCTGATACGATCATCACGCCCCGGCACAATTGCCGTCTTTCCCGCCGCGCCCTTGCCTGCCTTGCTCTTCGCGGCCTTCGGGTTGCGCCCTTTTGGAAAAGGGAGTGGAAACCCAGACAGAGGGACGCGAAGAGGCAATGAAACAGTCTGAGTTGGAAGAGATAAAACAAAAGGTTGCCTGCGGTGCGGTGCTCGAAACCGCCGGCTTTGCCATCGACATGCGCGAAAGTACCCGCAGGGCGGTCAAGTATCGCCGCGGCGGCGAGATTGTCATCGTCATTCACGAGGGCAGGGGCTGGTTCGACCCGCTGTCAGAGGCCAAGGGCGACGTCTTCGGCCTGGTCGAACATCTCGACCGGGTTCCTTTTGCCGCTGCGCTTTCGGTCGTCGCCGATCTCATTGGCTTCTCGCCGTCAAAGCCCGCCTGGACCCGTCAAGCCAGAGAGAAGATGCCCGACCAGACCGTGGCGGGACGCTGGCAAAGCCGACACAATACAAGGCCAGGATCAGCGACGTGGCGCTATCTCACGGAGGTGCGTGGTATCCCCGAACCGGTTCTAAAACATGCCATTACGGCCGATGTTCTGCGTGAAGGCCCGCAGGGCAGCATGTGGGCCGGCCATAGGGACGATGCCGGTCTCATCACTGGCTGGGAGGAGCGTGGTCCCGATTGGCGCGGGTTTGCGAGCGGTGGCGCCAAAATCCTGTTCCGGCTCGGACCGTCAGACGCCATGCGGCTTTGCGTCTCCGAGGCGGCGATCGATGCGATGAGCTTGGCTAGCATCGAACGTCTTCGACCCGGAACACTTTATCTCAGCACCGGCGGCGGCTGGTCGCCATCGACCTACGCGGCCTTGCGCGCCCTTGCCGCTCGCCCGGATGCTTTGCTGGTCGCGGCGACCGACGCCAACAGCCAGGGTGAGCGATACGCCGAACGGCTGCGCGCACTTGCCGATGAGGTGGGCTGCAACTGGCAGCGGCTGCGACCTCCAGCTGAAGACTGGAATGCCTGCCTGATCAGAAGAGGATAATAAGCAGGAGAGGAAAGTGGGGAACGAAGAAGTGCCGCATGCCCGCCGTCCGCCTCAAGGGTACGCTTCGCCCGGCTGGTGCCGGCCCTTGACCCGGCCGGACGGAGAGGCGGCCGAGGGAAGGGGTTCGGAAGGGCTGAAGAAGATGGTGATACCGACAGGGTGCGCCGCGCTTTGGCCCGTGACAGGCCATAAAGGAGCCCACCATGACCCTTCCCATCCGCAAGATCCAGTTCGGGGTCGCTGACCGCCGACAGATGTACCGACTTTTTGATCGGCATGCTCAGCGTCCTGATCGCTGGCAGACTGACGGTAGCGCGCTTTATGCCGGTGAATGGTTCGAGATCGCCCGCACCGAATACGATCACATGCTCGAGATCCTGCCACCACTCTGGATGCGCGACAGCATGTTTGCCATGCGCGAATTCCTGACCGGCAGTGTCACTAGCGTCTTTTTCGCGCTCCGGGTTAATGGCGTAATGCGCCACTTCCATGGCTATTGTGACCTGTCGGACCCGCGCTCAGCAAATCGGATGCATGCAACCATCCTCGAACGCGAAAGTCATCCGGTGAAGGCGATGACGCGCCAAGAGCGCATTGAGCATATCTGGAGCGCTACCTATGATGAGTATCGCGGCTATGCCGGCGCGGACTTCCGGCCACAGCATCGCGGTAAGAGGACGATCATCGTCTATGCCAACCGAAGCAGCAGCTTCCAACTGCTCGATCACCTGACCGATGCGCAGATCTTGGAAAAGCTCCCGGTCCAGCTCCGCTTCCTGTCCGTTCCCGAAACCGTGTGAGGGTCACCATGTTCAGCTTTCCGATCATGGCGGTTCGCAGGATCATCGCGCGTGGACAAGAGGATGCCGCTGCCAATGGGGGCTTCCGCAATCCGCATTATGGCATGCGCCCGGGCGAGAATGAGCAGGCCGGCTTCTGGCTCGTCGGCGACCAGGGCGTCTATATCATGTCTAACGGCAAGTTGGCCGATGGCCAAAAGCCGCTCTTTTTCCATTCGACCGAATGTCACCCGACACGCAATCCCAACTGGTGGGAGTACAAACGGCGGCATTTCGGGGGCGATGACGGGATCGAGTTCATCGATGCCGACCTCGTCGTACCGAGCTTCAACCGGAACCTCGCCGCATCCCTTCTCGGCATCCAGCTCACTGAGCACGACATCTCATTCCTACTGATCACCCGCTAACCGCACTTTCAGTTCCACACGTCCCCGACGCTGCCAGTTCACCCGGCGGCGCGGTCGTGTGCGCTCTCAGCACCCAGGAGAAACCATCCATGTCAGACCATGATCCGTTCACCCTCAATATTTTCGGCAGTTTGCAAGACGACTTGTCCTCCGGACTTGGCTTCGGCGTCACGCCATTTGCCGAAAGCCCTGCTAACAAACCCGACGAGGCCAAGACCCCGCCGGCAGAACCGGTCAAGCAGTCCGAAATTCGGCAACCAGACAAACGACAATCCGCCGATGCGCCCGAGCGTGGGACCAATCTCCATCTACGCGCAAACCGCAGTCTGGCGAAAGGCTGGAAAGCCCGGGCGCGCAACAATCTCGACGCTATCGCGCTTGCGGCACAGATTACGGTCGAGAACCGTCCGGCAACACCGGACGAGCAAGCAGCCCTGATCAAGTTCACCGGTTTCGGCGCCTCCGATCTTGCCAATGCGATTTTTGCGCGACCGGGCGAGGCCGGGCTTCGGAAGGGATGGGAGGCCCTCGGCGAGAATTTGCGCAAGGCCGTCAGCGAGGCTGACTATGCCTCGCTCACCCGCTGTACCCAATATGCGCATTTCACGCCGGAATTCATCATCCGGGCGATTTGGAAGGCTCTAGTACGGCTGGGCTGGCGCGGCGGCCGCGTTCTCGAACCTGGGATCGGCACAGGACTCTTTCCAGCCCTGATGCCGACGGCGTTCCGGGATCGATCATTTGTCACCGGTGTCGAGCTCGATCCCGTCACCGCACGCATTACCCGCCTGCTGCAGCCAGTCGCTCGCATCATTGAGGGAGATTTCGCGCGCACGGATCTTGCCGTCCATTTCGATCTGGCGATCGGCAATCCGCCATTCTCCGACAGAACCGTGCGCTCCGACCGCGCCTACCGGTCACTGGGTCTGCGGCTGCATGATTATTTCATTGCCCGGTCGATCGATCTCCTGAAGCCTGGCGCGCTTTCCGCCTTCGTCACTTCATCGGGTACAATGGACAAAGCGGATGCCACGGCGCGCGAACACATAGCCAAATCCGCCGATCTGATCGCCGCGATCCGCCTGCCAGAAGGTAGCTTTCGCGCCGACGCCGGTACCGACGTGGTCGTCGACATTTTGTTCTTCCGTAAGCGCAAACCGGGCGAGTCGCAGGGCGACTCGAGCTGGCTGGGCCTCACTGAGGTCATTCCGGGAAGCGGGAATAGTGGGGCGGTCCCGGTCAATCGCTGGTTCGCCGATCACCCCGATCATGTTCTCGGCCGTCATGCACTGAAATCCGGTCCCTTCGGCGAGACCTATACTTGTCTGCCGGATGACCGCGATCTGGAGA
>JBAUIL010000013.1:0-4428 GCA_049682915.1 Ahrensia sp.
CGAGGAAGCCGTGCCGACGCCGCGCGGCGACAAGCGCTTTCAAGATGAAGATTGGAGCCAGAACGCGTTTTTCAGCTTCATCAAGCAGGCCTATCTGGTGACCGCAGATTGGGCCACGGATCTGGTAGACAATACCGAAGGCCTGGACCCGCACACAAAGCACAAGGCGCAGTTTTATGCGCGGCAGATGACGACCGCCCTTTCGCCCTCCAACTTCATGATTTCAAATCCCGAAGTCTTCAAGGAAACCATCGCAAGCAACGGTGCAAACCTAGTCCACGGCATGGAGCTATTGGCCGAGGATATCACCGCTGGTAAAGGCGACTTGAAGGTGCGCCAAGCGGACTATTCGCAGTTTCACGTGGGCGAAAACATCGCCGTCACCCCCGGCAAGGTCGTCGCACGCAATGAACTGATCGAACTGATCCAATACGCGCCAGCGACCGACAAAGTGCTCAAGCGCCCGCTGCTGATCTGCCCGCCATGGATCAACAAGTTTTATATTCTGGATTTGAACCCGCAAAAGTCCTTCATCAAATGGGCCACCGAACAAGGCCACACGGTGTTTGTAGTGTCATGGGTCAACCCGACAAAAGAACACGCCACACTCGACTGGCATGACTACGCCAAGCTTGGCGTTGAATTTGCACTCGACAGGATTGAGGACGCCACCGGCGAAAAAGAAGTCAACGCCATCGGCTATTGTGTCGGCGGCACCTTGCTTTGCGCCGCCATGGCGCTGATGGCGCAGAACGGCGACCAGCGCATTCAGTCGGCCACGCTGTTTACAACACAAGTGGATTTCACCCATGCGGGCGATCTCAAGGTCTTCGTCGATGAAGACCAACTCGCGCAGCTGGAAAGCGAGATCGCCAGAGTGGGTTATCTGGATGGTTCGAAGATGGCGAGCGCGTTCAACATGCTGCGCTCAGGCGATCTGATTTGGCCCTATGTGGTCAACAATTACATGCGCGGCAAAGACCCGACCCCGTTTGATCTTTTGTATTGGAACGCGGATTCAACCCGCATGGCCGGCGCAAACCACGTCTTCTATCTGCGCAATTGCTACCATGAGAACAATTTCGCCAAGGGCAAAATGCGGTTGGGTGACACCGAGGTGCATGTCAGTGACATCAAAGTGCCGATCTACAATCTCGCTGCCAAAGAAGACCACATTGCCCCTGCCCTGTCTGTCTTTGAAGGCTCAAAGCTGTTCGGTGGCGATGTCACCTATGTGCTGGGCGGCTCCGGCCATATTGCCGGTGTCATCAACCCGCCCAACAAGGTAAAATACCAGTATTGGACCGGCGGCAAGGTTGAAGGTGAATACGAAGATTGGGTGGGCAACGCCAACGAAACCGAAGGCTCATGGTGGCCCCATTGGCACGAGTGGATCAAAAGCCAGGATGCGCAGATGGTCGATGCGCGCACCCAATTGGGCGGCAGCAAGCTGACCCCATTGGCCGACGCGCCGGGCACCTATGTCAAAGAAAAAGCCTGATAATCCGCAATGCGTTTTGACCCGCCGCTGATATCTGCGACGCTCATCAAGCGCTACAAGCGGTTTTTGGCTGACGTGACACTCGCTGATGGTACCGAGATCACCTGTTCAGTGCCCAATACTGGTTCGATGATGGGCTTGTCTGCGCCCGGCTCGACCGTTTGGCTATCGCGCTCAGATAACCCCAAGCGCAAATATGCCCACACGCTGGAACTCGTTGAAGCCGATGGCACCATTGTCGGCATCAACACAGGCCTACCCAACAAGCTGGCTGACGAAGCCATCTCACTGGGCTTGGTTTCCGACTTGGCTGACTATCCCATGCGCAAACGAGAACAGAAATACGGTGAAAATTCACGCATCGACATTTTGCTGGAAGCACCCGACAAGCCGCGCGCCTATGTCGAAGTCAAAAACGTGCATCTCGTGCGGCAAAGCAATTTAGCCGAGTTTCCAGACAGCGTAACCACCCGCGGCGCAAAGCACCTGCGAGAATTGGCAACCATGGCGGAGGCTGGTCATCGCGCGATCATGGTCTATCTCGTTCAGCGCGCAGATTGCGAGCGCTTCAAGCTTTGCCGCGATATGGACCCCGCCTATTGCGAAGCATTTGACGATGCAGTGTCGCGTGGGGTTGAAGCCTATGCCATTCGGTGCCAAATCTCCCGCCATGGAATTTCGCCGCAAGCTGCTATTCCGATTGATGAGCCCTTGGTGCACAATCGTGCAAAGATGGGGCGACATCGCGCAAAGGTAGATTAGTCAATGGTAACTTATTTGGACGCCAATGTCGGCCCGTTGAAAAACACAGGCACCATTCGCCTGCACGATGCCGAGGGCTTTGAAGGCATGCGCAAGGCTGGCCGCTTGGTTGCAGAAGCGCTCGACGCGGTTTATCCGCTGGTCAAGCCCGGCGTGACAACAGAGCAAATCGACCAGTTTCTGTTTGAGTTTGGCATGGACCACAAGGCGGTGCCGGCCACGCTGAACTATCGCGGCTACACAAAATCCTGCTGCACATCGCTCAACCACGTCGTCTGCCACGGCATACCCAACAACAAGCCAATGCGTGAAGGTGATATCGTCAATATCGACGTCACCTATGTGCTGGACGGCTGGCATGGCGACTCGTCGCGCATGTACCCTGTCGGTCCGGTCAAACGCGCGGCAGAGCGACTGATGGAAGTCACCTATGAAGCGCTGATGAAGGGCATCGAAGTGTCCAAGCCCGGCAATACAATGGGCACCATTGGCCAGGCAATTCAGGTGTTTGCAGAAAACGAACGTTGTTCAGTGGTGCGCGATTTCTGTGGCCATGGCATCGGCAAGCTGTTCCATGATGCACCCAATGTGCTGCACTATGGCCGCCATGGCGAAGGCGCGCACATCAAACCGGGCATGATCTTCACCATCGAGCCGATGATCAATCTGGGCCGTCCCCATGTGAAAGTGCTATCCGACGGCTGGACTGCCGTCACCCGCGACCGCAGCCTGTCGGCGCAATATGAGCACACCATCGGCATTACTGAGGATGGCTGCGAGATTTTCACCTTGTCCCCAACTGGAATGGACCAGCCGGGGCTCTAGTTACCTGAAAGATAACGCGCAGGGCGATAGTGGCGGACGACGAGAGCAAACACTTCTTCAGCGAAATGGCGCCCAATAAACCGGTGCCCAGCGAAACACGGCCCGTCGCCAACCAACAGGCCACAGAACCGTCTGAGCCAAAAAGCAAAATTGCCAGCCCACATGCGGGACATCGCGAACGGCTTCGCGAACGCTTTACCACCGCAGGCGATGGGGCACTGGCAGACTATGAAATGCTGGAACTCTATTTGTACCGCACCTTCCGGCAAGGAGATACCAAGCCCGTCGCCAAGCGGCTTTTGGAAAAATTTGGTACCCTTGCCGCTGTGCTGAACGCGCCGCCGGCACGACTGATGGAAGTCAAGGGCGTTGGGCCATCCGTTGTAACGGACCTGCATGTAGCTTCCGCCTTGGCCAAGCGCATGGCGCGCACGGCCATCGCCGACCGGGAAGTCCTATCTTCGTGGCAAGCCGTGCTGGACTATTGCACCACCAGCATGGCGCATGAGCACCGCGAGCAGTTCCGCATTTTGTTTCTCGACAAGAAAAACCGGCTCATCGCCGACGAGGTTCAGCAAATCGGCACCGTGGACCACACGCCGGTTTACCCGCGCGAGGTGGTCAAACGCGCGCTTGAATTATCCGCCAGTGCGATCATCCTGCTGCACAATCACCCCTCCGGCGACCCCACCCCGTCACGCGCTGACATTGAGATGACCCGCACCATCGAAGATGTGGCCAAAACCCTCAACATCGTGGTGCATGACCATGTCATCATCGCCAAGTCCGGCCATGTCAGCCTGCGCGGACTGGGGTATATGAGTTAGAGCAATTCCGGTTCAGCTTGATCATTTGGAGTATCAGCAAACACGTTTGAGCGTAGCGAAAGGCAGCGATTGCTGATCCAACCCGAACCGGAAATGCTCTGGGTCACAGCCGCTTCAAACCGTATTCCAGCGACCACGCCGATGGTGTCCAAAAGCCGACAGACACACCAGCCGCGCGCAAATGCGCCCCGGTCCAACTGTTGCAGGTGCGCCATAGCGAAAACCGACCCCGGCCCTCATAAAACAAATCACCAAAGCCTTGGGTCAGCCCCTCAATTGGCTGCGTCGAGGCAAAATCCTGCGCGATGTTTGCGGTCAGCGCATTGAGCTGCTCTCGAGAAAGATCGATTGCGTAGATGCCATCGCGCTCAATCAATTGGCCTGTAGGCAGGACGTGCACCACCGTTTCATCAAACGCGACAGCATTGGCCACGATGCCCAACGTCAAGTCAGATACCGCCCGTAAGCTGGTATAGGCCGTCACCGATCCCCAACCAATTGCCAGATATTCAA
>JBAUIL010000014.1:0-1994 GCA_049682915.1 Ahrensia sp.
CGGCAAACCGCGCAGCCGGTCGGCGATAGGTCCACGCGGCGCGCTGCGCTGTCTTACCACCGGCGACAATATCGAAATAGGACGCCTGCCCTTTCCATTCGCACATGGAGCTGCCGTGGGTGGGCACCAGAACACCGCTGTCAAACGCGTCCATCGCGATATAGTAAGTGGGTGGGTGAAACGTCTCCAGCACGCGCCAAGCGGTGGCGGTTTGGCAGATTGTGCGGTCGGCGAAGTCGATGCGCACTGCGCCGGTGAACAGCTCAATCGCCGGTGGGCGCGGCTAATCGCCTACATTTTGTATCGGGTGTTTTGCCATGTCTCCGGTCCGGTTTGATGGCAACGATATGGCGCGCCCGATGCATAAGTCTATCGGGAGCGCGTCGTCCGTGACGGGCCACCTTGTAAGCATCGCCGCATCCCTTACTTAAGTGAGGAAAACATGGAGAAATTTTTGATGACCAATGCCCTTGCGAATTTTCCTGTCACTGAAAAATGGACACCCAAAAACCCTGACATCATGCAGCTGTTTTCCTTCCCAACACCCAACGGGGTGAAGGTCTCCATCGCACTGGAAGAGCTTGGCGTGCCTTATGAGGCGCATACGGTGATGCTGAACGAGACGACGACGCCTGAATTTCTGTCGCTCAACCCCAACAATAAAATTCCTGCGATCATCGATCCCGATGGTCCTGGCGGCAAGCCGTTTGCGCTGTGGGAGTCGGGCGCGATCTTGATATATCTGGCGGAAAAATATGGCGGTTTGCTGCCGAAAGATCCGGCTGCGAAATATGAGACCATGCAGTGGTTGATGTTCCAGATGGGCGGGGTTGGCCCGATGTTTGGCCAGTACGGGTTTTTTGCCGTGTTTGGTGGCAAAGACATGGAGGACCCGACCGGGCGCGACCGCTACCGCGAAGAGTCAAAGCGGCTGTTGGGCGTGTTGGAGCAGCGGCTGGAAGGCCGCCAATGGCTGATGGGTGATGAATACACCATTGCGGACATTGCCATATTCCCATGGATACGGGGCGCCAAACTGTTCTACAATGCGCAAGAGGCATTTGAGATGGACAGCCGTCCCAATGTGATGGCGTGGGTTGAGCGCTGCATCGCGCGCCCGGCCAGCGAAAAAGGCCTGGTGCAGCCGCCGCGCGCGTAATGAAACAGGTGCAGGCACTCAACTTTTTTCTCGATTGCAAATATGCGGGACAGGCATTAATTGCTTTGCGTCGGGTGTAAATCCGGCCAGAACGCGTCCGAAAAGACCTGCCCGGGCACATTGCCCCCGCGCGCCGCAATAAGGCTCCGCTAACCAAAAAGCCGCACGCCGACATGGTGCCGAATTATCGGTAATATGTTGGAGACTTCTATGACGACTATCATTCTTGCTTCGCTTTTATTTGCCACCACTATGCTGGCAATGCGCCTGTTGGGCTTGTACATTGAGCGGCATCCCAACAATGCATATTTGACCAACGTAACCCTCATCAGCTTGGTTGCGGTGATGGGTTCTTCAATTTTGTCTGCCGCCCTGGTGGCGATTGGCATTGTGATTTCAGAAAATGGCGTGCCACTGTGGGAAATTGCCGGATTGTTTATCGGTATCAATGTTGGTGGCTACTACCTCTACCCAATTCTGAAGTCGTTGATGGTATCTCGGTCTGATCGGCCAGACCTTATGCCAGCCTAAGTAGGCGCTAAAAACTGCATCAAGCCTGACGGGCATTTCCAACAGTTCACCGATGGCGCTGGCTGCCGGTGAACTTTTTTTGTCGGATGTGTTGGCGCGCGGCAGCGTCGTATCCGAGTATGGCGGATGACAGATATGCAACGGATGCCGCTTGACCCCATCACGGACTTTTCACATAGTCGCACCACGCGCAGCGATGGCGTCGCCGTGTTCGTTTCCGAAAAGTCCTGCACGCCCGGACGCTTTTGTTTTTCAGCAGAGCGCCGTGAGCTGTGGCGCTTTTTCAGGAGTGGCCTATGACTAA
>JBAUIL010000015.1:0-7986 GCA_049682915.1 Ahrensia sp.
AACACTTGCACCTGCGCAAAGCGGGTGTCGCCCAGCGTTGTTGCAAAGGTGTCGGCATTGTGTGCCAAAGCGTCAGACAGAATGATCAGCGAGGCTTGCGCGCTCGGCGTTTCGTCCAGTGCGGTCATCAGCTTGGCGAGGGCCGCGTCGCGGTCCGGTGTAGCGGCAATTGCTTCTGCCGCATCCAGCGTCGGCAGGGCGCTGTCGGCATTCTCAAGCGTCACCGGTGCATTGTCGCTTGCCACGGTGAAGGCCAGCGCCAAGGGGCGGCCATTGTCGCGCGCTTGTTCAGCAATCAAACGCGCCTGGTCAATGCGTTGCGTCCATTGTTCGGGTTGTGCCCAACCATTGTCGACCATCAACAAAATAGGGCCATTGCCTGCGACCGCTTCGCCCTGCGGGTTCAAAAGCGGTTTTGCTAGAGCGATAATCACGAGTGCTGCCAAGGTGAGGCGCAACAGTGTCAGCCACCAGGGGCTTTGGGCCGGTGTCTCTTCGGGCTTGATGACACGCGCCAACAGGCGCAGCGGTGGAAAAATCTCGCTGCGTGGTTTGGGCGGGGTCAGCCGCAGCAGCCACCAAATGGCGGGAAGCGCCAATAGACCCAACAGCACGAGTGGTGCGCCAAAACCCAACATTATCCGCCCCTTTGGCTGCGCGATGTGGCCATCGGTTCGCCCGTCAGATGCGCATAAACGCCAAGCAACGCTTCTGATGCGAGCGCGTCTGTGTGGCTGACGGTGTAACTCCAGCCAAGCCGCGCGCAATGGTGCGCCAGCGCTTCACGCCGCGCGGCATGCAAATCGCGGTAGGCCTGCGCCCATTGTTCGGCGCGGCCCGCTGTGATGCGTTGGCCGCTCTCAGGGTCGGTGAATTCTGTCCGGCCCGAATAGGGAAAAACTTCCTCGGCAGGATCAAGCACCTCAATAAGATGGGCGCGTGCACCGCGCTTGGCGATGTCTTCAATCAGTGTTTCAATCTCGTCGACCGGTTCCAGAAAGTCGCTGATCAGCACCAGATCGCTGAACCGGCGCACCTGATCGAGCGCTGGCCGCGATGCGCTTGAGCCAGGTCTCATAGCGGGGTCGGCGGTCAAGGCGCCGGCGAAACGCTCGGCACCATTTTTCGACATGACGGGTTTCAGTAGGCCGGGATAGCCCACCCGTTCGCCGCCGCGTGACAATAATTCGGCCAGCGATAAAGCCAGCACCATCGCGCGGTGCTCTTTGGAAATGCGCGCATGGGTGGATTTGAACAGCATCGAGGCGCTTTCATCGCACCAAATCCAAACCGTATGGGCGGCTTCCCATTCCAGATCGCGCACATAGGTTTCATCATCGCGCGCAGACCGTCGCCAGTCGATACGCGCCATGGTTTCGCCTTCGACATGGGGGCGGTATTGCCAGAAATTTTCACCGACGCCGCGTTTTTTTCGACCATGCCAACCGGCGATCACCGTGTTGGCGATGCGCTTGGCATCGACGATGATTTCCGGCAACAGCGCAGCGCGCTGGCGCGAGCGGGCCAGTGCATCTAGCCGGTCGGAAGGCTGGGTGATTGAACCGATTGCTGCCATCTAATCAGCCAAGCCGACCAACGAGATCGGCGATCACCGACCGCATGGTCATGCCTTCAGCGCGGGCTGCAAACGATAGCGCCATGCGGTGCTGCAGAACGGGCTCGGCCAGCGCATGCACATCATCGATGGATGGCGCGAGACGACCATCATAGAGCGCGCGCGCCCGGGCGCACAGCATCAAGGCTTGGCCAGCGCGGGGGCCGGGGCCCCAACTGACGTGCTTGTCGGTCACATCGACACCATTGCCGGGACGTGCTGAGCGAACGAGATCGAGAATCGCGGTGACCACACTTTCGGGCACCGGCATTTGGCGAACCAGCATTTGCATTTCGCGCAATTGGGTGGCGGTCATCACTGCGCCGACTTTCTGCGCATGGGTGCCGGTTGTTTCCAACATGATGCGGCGCTCGGCTTCCATCGACGGATAGTCGACATCAATTTGCATGAGGAACCGGTCAAGCTGCGCTTCGGGTAGCGGATAGGTGCCTTCCTGCTCAAGCGGGTTTTGTGTCGCCAGCACATGAAACGGCGCGGGCAGATCATGGTGCTGACCGGCAACCGTGACATGGTATTCCTGCATGGCCTGCAGCAGGGCGGACTGGGTGCGCGGGCTGGCGCGGTTGATTTCGTCGGCCATCAGAAGCTGCGCGAAAATCGGGCCTTTGATAAACCGGAAAGAACGCTTGCCGTCGCTGTCCTGCTCCAGCACTTCGGAGCCAAGAATATCGGCGGGCATCAAATCCGGCGTAAACTGGATGCGCCCCGCGTTCAGGCCAAGGACGGTGCCCAGCGTGTCGACCAGCTTCGTCTTCGCCAGACCGGGCACACCGACCAACAGGGCATGGCCGCCGGACAAAATGGAGACGATGGCGTTTTCAACGACACGCTCCTGCCCGTAAATCGCTTTTGCGATTTCGGTTTTTGCTTTGCCGATGTCGGCAAGTGCTGCCTCCGCCTTTGCAATGATTGCCTCAGGGCTTGAACCCGTTTCTGGTGAATGGACGCTCATTGCACGGTCTCCAATGTCAATATGTGCGAGTGAAAGTAAAACAAACGCGGGTGCTGACAAGAGGCTGTGGCATGACTATGTCGTGAATTAGACCATTTGTAATGTTTACGACCAATCAAGGATAGACTCGCTTTATGAAACCACCCAGCGATTTGAACGCTCTGACGCAGTTGATTGCGGCAGCCGGTGCAAAAGCTGGCAGCCTGCCGCCGGTTGAAAAGTGGAATCCGCCCTTTTGCGGCGATATTGACATGGAAATCCGGGCCGATGGCACCTGGTTCTATATGGGTACGCCGATTGGCCGCCCGGCACTGGTGAAGCTGTTCGCCAGCGTGTTGCGCAAGGATGAGGACGGCAGGACGTATCTGGTCACACCGGTGGAAAAAGTGGGTATCCGGGTTGTTGATGCGCCGTTTCTGGGTGTGGAGATGGCAACTGAAGCGAGTGGTGGCAACACAACAATCGTGCTGCGCACCAATGTTGATGATGTGGTGCGTATTGGCGCCGACAATCCGTTGCGGTTTGAGATTGAGCCCCAGACCATGGGGCTGAAGCCCTATGTGCATGTGCGCGGTCGGCTCGAAGCGCTGATCAGCCGCGCTTTGATGTATGATCTGGTAGCGATGGGTGAAACGGTGGCAATCGACGGCGTCGATATGTTCGTTGTTCAATCCGCCGGTGTGACATTTCCGATCATGCAAGCGGCCAAGCTGGACGCCCTGTCGCGATGACGCCATCGCTTGAAACCTATGCGATAGACGATTTTCGCCAACGGGTCGCCATACTCGGTGCCGCTGAAACCAGCGCTGAAACCGGAGACTATTTAATCAATGAAGACGTCGAAGACGCTATTCGCGCGCATGCCAAAAAGCAGGCAGCGGTGCTGATCGGCGTGCGCGATGTTGGTGGCGAGGTTCAAGTGACGCTGACGCAACGCAATGCGGCACTGCGCACCCATTCCGGCCAGATTGCATTTCCTGGCGGACGCATTGACGCGGACGATGATGGGCCGGTGGCTGCCGCCCTGCGCGAATGCGAGGAAGAAACCGGCATCGGCAAAGACCACATCGAGGTGCTGGGCCGCTTGCCGGATTATCTGTCAGGCTCGGGTTTTCGCATTCATCCGATCATCGGTCAGTTTCACCCCGGTTATGAAGTGCGGCCCAACCCTGACGAAGTGGCGCGACTGTTTGATGTGCCGCTGCGGTTTTTGATGGATCAGGCCAATCACACGCTGGCGTCGCGTGAATTTAAAGGCAAGCAACGCTACTATTATGAAATGCCGTTTGGTGACCGCTATATTTGGGGCGTCACGGCGGGCATTATCCGTGTTCTGTATGAAAGATTATATCGCTGATGGCAGATAAAAAACTAACAGCGGACTGGTTGGCTGACGTTGCCGTGCAGCAGGTTTTTGATCTGTTGGGCAATGATGGCGAAGAGGTGTGGGCGGTCGGTGGCGCGGTGCGCAACACCTTGCTGAGTGTTGGGGTCAAAGATATCGACTTTGCCACGACCTGCACACCGGATGTGATGTTGGCGCGTGCGCGCGCGGCGGAAGTGAAGGCGGTTCCGACGGGTATCGACCACGGCACAATCACGCTGGTGATCGGCAAAAAGACGTTTGAGGTGACAACGCTGCGCAGCGATGTGGCAACCGATGGCCGTCATGCGCAGGTGGTTTTCACCCGCAACATGGCCGAGGATGCATCGCGGCGGGACTTCACCATCAACGCGCTGTATGTGGACCGTGATGGCACGCTGCTCGACCCGTGTGACGGGCTGCGCGATATCGACCCGGTGGTGATCCGTTTTATCGGTGATGCGGAAGCGCGTATCCAAGAAGACTATCTGCGCAGTTTGCGGTTCTATCGGTTCTTTGCGTGGTTCGGCCAATTCCGGCCCGATGCGGCGGGTATCAAGGCGACCGCCAAACTGAAGGCGGGCCTTGATCAACTGTCGGCAGAGCGCATCTGGCAAGAAATGAGCCGACTATTGGCTGCCCCCGACCCGTCGCGTGCGCTTTTGTGGATGCGTCAGGCGGGTGTTTTGACAGCTGTACTGCCCGAAAGCGAAAACTGGGGTATCGACGAAATTCACGGATTGATCGCCGCTGAACAAGCGCTCGGTTGGTTGCCGGACGCGGTTTTGCGCCTGATGGCAGTGGTACCATCCAATGAAGAGCGTATGGCCGCCTTGGCAAAACGCTGGAAGCTGTCAAACAGTGTGCGGGACAGACTGCTGGCTTGGGCAACGCAGCCAGACATTGCGCCGACCATTGACGATGGTGCGTTTGCGCGGCTGCTCTACCGGCATAACCAGCAAGCGATTATCGACACGTTGCGGCTGGATGTTGCCAAGCGCCGGGCGCGGCAATCAAGCGATTTCACCGCGATGGGCGAACTGGCGCGGATGACCATGCTGCTGGAAAAGGCAGTTGACTGGAAACGCCCCGTGCTGCCCGTCAGCGGGCAGGATTTTGCCGTGCGCGGCTATGAGCAGGGTAAGGCACTGGGCGAAGCGTTGAAGGCGCTTGAGGACGAGTGGGTCGCTTCCGGATTTTCGCTGACGCGGGACGCGCTTTTGAGCAAAATTGCAAAGCCCTAAAGCGTTTCTACGTTTCGTTGAAACGCAGCACCGCTCTTAAGTGTTTGTTTTACCGCGCGTCTTATCGGCTCAGGTGATTCCACCTTCACCGGACGTGCCCTAAAGCGCCCGAACCACATCTGCCAAACGGATGGAGCCCGGCTCAACCACCTCGGCGGTGATGCCACCATGGCCGCGCATTGCGTTGTAACCACCGGTGCCGAGTGTCTCTTCCATCCGCGAGCATGGAGCACACGGCCCGGTGCCGCGCAAAGTTGCGGTGCCGATTTGAAAGATGCGGTCTTTCAGCGCCAGCAAGTTGATGCCACTGACGACGATGTTTCGTCGCAAGGACGCCGGGTCTACCGCATCTCTATCTGCCAGATTTGCGATGGCGGGCAAGTGCTCGGCTTGAATGAGCGTTACCGCCCGTTTGCCGGGCTTGGTGCGGTGATCGCCATCGAGGCCATGGGCCATTATGGTGACGGTGTCGAGCGCGTTCATCGGCGTTCGCCGCGCCGGGCGTACGCCGATCCATTCAACCACGCCATCACGCGGAAACTGCGCTAAAAGCTCCGCCATGGTTTGCGGGAAAGGCTGGTGCATGGTGCCTTACGGCCACTTCACCGCCGGTGGCATGGATGACAGGATTGAGTCGACATTGCCGCCGGTTTTCAGGCCGAAGATCGTGCCGCGGTCGTAGAGCAGGTTGAATTCCACATAGCGGCCACGGCGCACCAGCTGTTCCTCGCGGTCTGCGTCAGTCCAATTATTGTTGAAGTTGCGGCGCACCAGATGCGGGTAGACGATGGCGAACGTTTTGCCGACGTCCTGGGTGAACGCCAGATCGGCGTCAAAGCCGCCTGCTGCGTCGTCTGAATGTTGCCAGTCGTAGAAAATGCCGCCGATGCCGCGCGGCTCATCGCGATGGGGCAGGTGGAAATATTCGTCGCACCACGCTTTCATCTTCGGGTAGTCCGCCACGGCGTGCTTGGAGCAGGCCAGCTCAAACGACCGGTGGAAAGCGACGCTGTCAGGATCTTGCTGTGTGCGGCGGCGGTCCAGCACCGGCGTCAGGTCCGCGCCACCACCGAGCCACCAGGATGAAGTGACGACCATGCGGGTGTTCATATGCACGGCTGGCACATTGGGATTTTGCGGGTGCGCGATGAGCGAAATGCCGGACGCCCAAAAGCGCGGGTCTTCCTCGGCACCGGGAATTTGCTTGCGGAATTCTTCGGAGAACTCACCGTAGACGGTGGAGGTGTGCACGCCGGCTTTTTCAAAAACCCGGCCATAGAGCATCGACATTTTGCCGCCGCCGCCCTTGCCATCGTCGCGCTGCCATTCGGTCTGCTCAAACCGGCCCGGCGCATATTCCGAGAACTGGCCGGTGACATCGTCTTCGAGCTTTTCAAACTCGGTGACGATGCGGTCGCGCAATTGCTGGAACCAGCCTTCCGCGCGTGCTTTCATCTCTTCAATATTGTGCGGCAAGCCCTTGGGCAATTCCGGCCGTTTGCTCATCGTGTGCGATCCCTTAGTCCCTGTTGTTGCCACGCCTAAAGGTGCGCGGCGCTTTTGCCAAGATGAAGTGATGGGAAGGTTATGCACAATTGTGCGAAAAAACCGCTTCTTGGCGGTCCACCGCTTGGCAGAACACGCCAAAAGGGCTTTACTGCGGGTTCAGGAGGTATCGGATGAAAACGCCCAAAGCGCCCCTTGATATCGTTGCCCGTCAGCTGCACGCCGCGCGCGCAACGCCGCTGGCGCCGGGCTTTGTCCGCGAAACATACCGTCTGTCAAGACCGGATGCCCGCAGCACCGCGCGCGACTGGTTCAAGCGTTTTCCCAAAGCCGCCTATTGGACGCAGGTTGAAAGCTGGCGTGTTCTGGACGATGACACGATCGAATTCACCATGCGCCGCCTTCCCACTGCCGATTGATTGTTATGAAAAACCTGATTTGTCGCCGCGCCGTGGGTGCAGATGATCTGGCTGTGTGCCTCGCCATCCGTCATGCTGTCTTCATTGTCGGGCAAAACGTGCCGGCGGAACTGGAGCGTGACGGGCGCGACGAAGCCTGCATGCATTATCTGGCTTTGGTTGATGATGAACCGGTTGGCACGGCGCGGATTATGCCGCTGGAAGGCAAATTTAAATTTCAGCGCGTCGCAGTGCTGGAAGACTTTCGCGGGCGGGGCGCTGGCGACGGGTTGATGCGGTTTATGATGAACGATCTTTCGACACGACCGGACGCTGTTGATCGGCAGTTCTTTTTGTCGAGTCAGGTTAGCGCAATCGGCTTCTATGAGAAGCTTGGGTTCCGCGTGTGCTCAGACGTTTTTATGGATGCGGGCATCGAACACCGCGATATGTGTCGGCCAGTTCAGGCGACGTGATGGATTGCATGGGCGGCGACAATGCCGACGCTGACAGCGAGGTTGAGGCTGCGGGCCTCGGCTTGCATGGGAATGGTCAACCGCGTTTGCGCGGCTTGGTGCACATGGTCGGGCACGCCACTGCTCTCGCTGCCAAACAGCAAAACCTCATTGTGGGTAAACCGATGGCCGGTGTAGGCAATAGCGCTTTTGGTTGTCAGCAGGGTCAGTGCGCAGTTTTCATCTGAACGCCACTGTTCAAAAGAATCCCAGTCCAGATGCCGGTTTAATGCCGCCAGCGCGAGATAATCCATGCCCGCGCGCTTCAGATTGCGGTCGGACAGATCAAAGCCCGCCGGCTCGATGATGTGGACCGCAAAGCCCAGACAGGCGGCTGTGCGCAAAATGGTGCCGGTGTTTCCGGCGATATCG
>JBAUIL010000016.1:0-14077 GCA_049682915.1 Ahrensia sp.
GGTGTCGGGGCGGCGCTGTCGCTGCGGGCGCAAGGTTTCGAAGACATTGTGCTGGTTGAACCCAATGAAGGACGCCGCGCGCGCATCATCGAGACCACCGGTCTCAACGCCGTGGCGGATGCTTCAAGCCATCAAAATACCTTTGGCTTGGTCATTGACGGGGTTGGCTATGCCGCCACGCGCTCGCTTGCCTTTAGCGTTGTCAGCGCGGGCGGTGTGATAGCTCATATCGGCTTGGGCGACCGCGAGGGTGGTGTCGATGTGCGACGCGCCACGCTGCAAGAGATCACTTTTATCGGCACCTACACCTACACACCTGATGATTTCCGGGCCACCGCACAAGCAATCTTTGACGGGCGCATGGGCACACTCGATTGGATTGAAGAGCAGGCCTTGGAAAGCGGTGCCGCTGCCTTTGACCAGATTGCCGGTGGCCGCGCGTTGAGCCCGAAAATTGTGCTGCGTGCGCCTCAATAGCGCGATAGGCGGTCGACGTTTCGTGTTGTTGAGCTACAACAAGTTACATTCGACAGCAGATTGAAGGTGATCACCATGACAGCACCTGCGCAAACGGTCATTGACGGCGTTCTCGGTCAGGGCGCGGCGCTCAGGCAATTGGCAACCGGCTTCACCTTTCTCGAAGGGCCGATTTGGCACCCGACGGAGCACTGGCTGCTGTTTTCAGATATTGCACAAAGCCATCAATATAAATGGATCGATGGCGAAGGAGTCAGCCTTTTTCGCACACCCTCCAACCAGGCCAATGGCAATTGTTTCGACACTGAGGGCCGTGTCATCACCTGCGAACATGCCTCGTCGCATCTGGTGGTGCATGATCATGGTGGCAAGCGGGTGCGGATTTTGGCCTCGCACTATGAAGGCCGTGAACTCAACAGCCCCAATGATGTGATCTGTGACAGCCACGGCAACATCTGGTTTACAGATCCGGCGTTTGGCAGGCTGCGCGAAGATTTGGGCGTTCTGCGGGAGCAGGAACTGGATTTCCAAGGCGTGTTCCGCCTGGCGCCGGACGGGGTTTTGCACCTTGCAGCGCGCGATTTCAAACAACCCAACGGGCTGTGCCTGTCCTATGATGAGAGGACGCTGTTCATCAATGATAGTTGGGGCCCGACCATCCGCAGCTTTGAGGTGGAGGACGATTTTTCGCTCTCCGGTGGCGCGGTTTGGGCAACGGTAGGCGGCGAAGGCGAGGGCGTGCCCGATGGCATGAAGGTTGATCTGGCGGGCCGCATCTTTTGCAACGGGCCGGGCGGCGTACATGTGTTTTCAGCGGGCGCCCAGCATTTGGGTGTTATCGCCACACCGGAAAAATCCACCAATTTTTGCTTTGGCGGGCCGGATTATTCCTGGTTGTTTATCACGGCGTCAACGTCGCTTTACGCCATTGAAACGCTGACAGCGGCCAAGCCGATGATCCCGGTCGCTAGCGCCTAACGAGGTCTTTTACCGCTGCAATGATGGCATCGGTTGACGGCATGGTGGCGGCATAGGCCGGGCCGGTGGCGATGAAGCTGTCATGGGCGGCTAAGCGCGCGTGTGCGATGTCAGTTTGCTCCGCCAAAATCGCCATCAATGCCTCTGAAATCCCGCCGGTCTTGCGCGTTTCATCGACGATCAGCGCGTGCGAGCACCCGTCCAGCGCAGCCACCAGTGCCGCTTCGGGCAGGGGCGACAACCAGCGCAGATCGATAACCCGTGTGGCGATTTTTTCATCGGCCAATGCCGCCTGCGCCTGGCGTGACATCAGGTGCCCATTGGCAAAGCTGATGATGGCGACCGGCCCGTCGCCGCTCACGCCGACGCTGTTCAAGCCGATTGTTTCGTTTCGGTCCGGATAGCGCTGCATGCAGCCTTGGTCACCGGTTTCGTGCAGGTCGCGCATGGGATAGAGGGCGATGGGCTCGAGAAAGACCACAACGCGTTGCTCCTCACGGGCCAGCCGCACGCATTCGCGCAACATTCTTGCGGCGTCCGCACCGTGTGACGGGCAAGCGAGAATGAGGCCGGGAATATCGCGCAGCACGGCCACCGAATTGTCATTGTGGAAATGACCGCCAAAGCCCTTCTGGTAGCCAAGCCCGGCAATGCGCACGACCATTGGGTTGGTGAACTGGCCTTGCGAGAAGAATGGCAATGTCGCCGCTTCGCCGCGCAATTGGTCTTCTGCATTGTGCACATAGGCAAGAAATTGAATTTCAGGGATGGGAATAAAACCGTTATGCGCGACACCAATAGCGAGGCCCAAAATGGATTGCTCGTCCAACAAGGTATCAATCACGCGGTCTTTGCCGAAGCGGGCCTGCAGCTTTTGGGTGACGCCGTAAACGCCGCCCTTGCGGCCGATGTCCTCGCCCATCATCATGACTTCGGGGTATTCCAGCATCAAATCCGTCAGCGCCCAGTTGATGAGCCGCGACATGATTTGCGGTTCGGCCATGGCTTTGATGTCATTGCCAAACGCTTCCGCGCGCGCGTCCTCGCTGACGGTGGGCGCTGGGGCGCAGGTCCGTTTCGGTGGCACCAAGGAGGCCATCACATCGTCCGCCGTTTGCAGGTGGGGGCGGGTGACAGCGCGTTGTGCGAGCTTTTGAACCTCGGCCAGTGTGGCGTCATAGGTGGCGAGTGCTTCGCTTGGAGCCATCGCCTTTACCGCGTCCAGCAAGCGCACCGTATGCAGCAGCGGGTCGTTTGCTTCTTCAGCTTCAACCTGCGCTTTAGACAGGTAGCTGGTCGGCACATCCGCGCCTGCATGGCCATAGAGGCGGACGGTGCGGATGTGTAAAAACACCGGCTTGCGACGACGGCGCGCATAGTCAGCCGCTTCACTGGTAACCTTGAAGGTGTCAAAAATATCGAGGCCGTCACAGCTGAAATATTTAAGCCCCGGGCGGTTGGCAAAGCTTGCTGCAATCCATCCGTCGGGGGTTTTGGTGGAGATGCCAATACCGTTGTCCTCGCAGACAAACATCAGCGGCAGCGGCACGGACTGGTAGGCCGTCCATGCGGCGGTGTTGAACGCGCCTTGCGCGGTAGAATGGTTGGCCGACGCGTCGCCGAACGAGCAGATGATCAGCGCATCATCGGGCAATGCGCGATGTTCGGGTGGCCGGCGCTTTGCAAGACCCAGTGAATAGGCGGCACCGACCGCTTTGGGCAGATGTGATGCGATGGTTGAGGTTTGCGGCGGTATCATCAGCGTTTTGGAGCCGAGCACTTTGTGCCGCCCGCCGGAGATCGGGTCCTCCGATGAACAGGCAAAGCTAAGCAACATGTCCCAAGCGATGTTCTGGTTTGGCACCTGATCTGCGCGTGCGATCTGAAACGCGCCATCACGGTAGTGCAGGAAAGCCATGTCTGTGGGCCGAAGGGCTGCAGCCACCGCTGCCATGCCCTCATGGCCGGAAGAGCCGATGGTGTAAAAGCCCTGGCCTGCCTTTTGCATCGCGCGGCTTTGAATATCCAACGCGCGGCTGAGGCATTGCGCCTTGTAAAGTGCGATGGCCTGATCCCCCGACAACGGACCGCTGGGCGCTTGGCCTGCTGGCAGGTCACCCGCCGCAACGCGGGCGCGGAAATTGTCATGTACAATGGTTGCGCGGTCCATGGCGGCCACTCCGGCGGGTATCGGCTGGTGATGGGACCACCTACCGCAAGCGTGCGGTTCTTGCCATTAAATTTTACGCCGGAAGAGGCTAGCGGCCTGCCAGGCTTTTCATCCAAGCGAGCGTGTCGTCGGTGTTGCCGATGGGCTTGTATTCTGCGCCCAGTGGCGCGTCATAGCCGAGCTTGGCGATGGATTGGAACACATGGGCATAGTTTAGTTCGCCCGCGTCCGGTGGTCCTCGGTCCGGTACGGAGGCAAATTGGATGTGGCCGATCAAGGGCAGCAGGTCTGTCAGCCTGTGGGAGATATCGCCCTCCATCAGTTGCACGTGGTAGCAATCAAACATCAATTTCAGGTTCGGCGCGTTAACCTCGGCGATGATCGCCTTGGCCTGTCCGGTCGTGCTGAGAAAGTAGCCGGGCGCATCATATTTGTTCAGCGGTTCGATGAGAATGGTGATGCCATTTCGGGCGGCTTGCGCGCAGGCATAGGTGAGACTGGCGACAAACATGGTGTGGGCCGCATCGCCGCTGGCAAAACCGGCCATCACGTGCACTTTCGCGCAATCAATCGCTGCCGCATAGGCAATCGCCTCGTCGATTGCGGCACGTGCGTCCGCTTGCCGTTCGGGAAGGGCGGCGAGGCCGTTTTCGCCATTTGCGGCATCACCACGCCGTGTGTTCAGGCCAAGCATGGGCAGGCCGGTTTCAATCAGGGTATTCTTGATGGTTTCAGCCGGCACATCGTAAGGCCAATGACATTCAACCGCATCGAAGCCTGCCGCCTTTGCCGCGCGGATGGCATCCGGCAGCGAGCGGTCGTTCCACATAAAACCCAAATTGGCAGATAGTTTCACGCTTCCCACTCCACTTCGAATTTCGTCACCAAGGCGCGCACTTGATCATCGCTCAAGGCGCGCGGGTTGAGCCCCCGGGTTATCATGGCCAGGCGCGCGGTATCCTCCAGTTCCTCAATCGCGTTGCACGCAGCTTCGATGTCTTTACCGGCGACGACGGGGCCGTGGTTTGCCAGCATGACGGCGGAGCGCTTACCCGCAAGGCCCCGGATCGCGTCACCCATGGCAGGGTCGCCGGGCATAAAGAACGGCAGTAGTTTAACGCGCCCCAGCTTCATGATGGCATAGGGTGTTAGCGGCGGCAGAAAATTGTCCTCATCGATGTCAGGCATCATCGACAGGGCCACCGAATGGCAGGCATGAAGATGGACGACCGCACCGGCGGTGCCGCGTGTTTCATAAAATGCGGCGTGCAACGGCATTTCCTTGGTGGGCTTGTCACCGCTGACGAGATGGCCACGACTGTTGAACCGGCTCAGTCGTGCCGGATCCAGCCTGCCGAAGCTGGTGCCGGTGGGCGAGACGAGCAAGCCGCCATCCTCGGTGCGGGCGGAAACATTACCGGTGCTGCCGCCGGTCAGGCCACGGTCGAACATGGATTTTGCCAGCAAGCAAATCTGGTCGCGCAGTGCTGTTTCCGCTGTCATTGTCCGTCCAGTTTTTGCTGCGCATCGGTGAAAAACGATTCTTGGCCGAAATTACCGGATTTGAGCGTCAGTGCAATCTGGTGGCCGCCGGACGTGCAGTAGGTCCATGGCACGCCCGGCGCAATTTCCACACCGATGTCCAGCCGTGTGACACCGAGCGCTTTGGTGACAGCGCCGGACGTTTCGCCACCGGCAACGATGATGCGGCGTGCACCGGCGTCACGGGCGGCAACCGCGCAGGCCGACAGCGTTGTCTCAATGATCTCACCAGCACCCGCCACGCCGAGTTTTGCCTGTGCAGCGCTCACACTCTGCGGGTTCGCGGTGGCATAGATCAATGGCGCGGCGGACAGGTCTTGCCGCGCCAGCCAATCAAGGGCGGGCTGTGGACCGTTTTGCGCCAGTGCAAGCGGGTCAAGCTGGAAGCTGGGCTTGCCGCGTGCGATATAGTCTGCGACCTGTTTGTTGGTCATCGCCGAGCAACTGCCTGACAGGATTATTGTCTTGTCTTCGACGCTAGGCGCCGCCGCCTTGACTGCGTCAGCAGCTAGCGTGCCAGCGGCCATGTAGAGCGCGGGCAACGGCATAGCCAAGGCGCTGCCGCCGGTCATCAGGGGCATATCGTGGCAGGCTGCCGCGATTGTTTCGAGATCCGTATTGGCGACGGCATCAACGACGATGTGGGCCACACCTTGGGCTTTCAACGCCTTCAGCACGGCGCGCAGAGCATCGGGGCCTTGCGCCACCGTCAGCCGGTCGGCAAGGCCTACCGGGCGGGTGACCTGCGGCTGCAACAGACGCATCAGATTGCTGTCGCGCATCGGGGTGAGGGGATGATCTTTCATCGGGCTTTCCGCCAAGGGCTGCTGGCCGACAAACAGATTGCCCATGAAAATCGCGCGGCCATTTTCAGGGAAGGCGGGGCAATAAATCGTCTGGTCTGTGCCAAGGTCGGCCATCAATGCTTCGGCGACCGGTCCGATATTGCCTGTGGGTGTGCTGTCAAAGGTTGAGCAGTATTTGAAAAAAAACCGCTCAGCACCGGCGGCTTGTAACCATTTCAGCGCCGCACGGCTTTCTGCGATGGCTTCGTCGACAGGAGCTGTGCGCGACTTGAGCGCGATGACCTCAAAGGCAGCCGTGTCGACCGGCGGGGCTTCTGACACGCCGATGCGTAGCGACACGCGCACGCCGCTGCGCGCCAGCAATCCTGCAATATCAGTTGCACCGGTAAAGTCATCTGCGATGCAGCCGAAGACGGTGGGCATGGGTGGTCTCCACAATGGTTGGCTTGGGTTGGCTTGGGCTCACGCAGGTTTGGTGCAAATATTATCAATAATATGATAAATAATGATTGGCAACACATTGCTGCGCCGCCTTTTCGATTTGGATTGTTCGTGATAGCGAGTGCACCGAATGCGACGGCGCGATGGGCGCTGCCCTTAGGCTGATAAGATGCAACGCGCAAACAATGGCTGAAAACGACACACTTTACGGTGGTGGCAAACCGGTTCGCTTTGCGGTGGCGCCCATGATGGATTGGACGGACCGGCATTGCCGGTTTTTCCACCGGCTGATGTCAAGGCGCGCTTTGCTGTACACCGAAATGGTTGTCGCTGACGCTGTCATCAATGGACCACGCGAACGGTTGCTTGGTTATGACGCAAGCGAGCATCCCCTGGCGGTGCAGCTTGGTGGCAACGATCCGGACAAGCTGGCTGAGGCGGCGCGCGTCTGTGCTGATTTTGGTTATGATGAAATCAACCTCAATGTCGGGTGCCCGTCAGACCGTGTGCAATCGGGTACATTTGGCGCATGCCTGATGCGGGAGCCTGATCTTGTGGCGCGCTGCGTGGCGGCCATGAAGGCTGCGGTTTGCGTGCCGGTGACGGTGAAGTGCCGCATTGGTGTTGACGAGCAGGACACGGGCCCCGCTCTTGATGCACTGGCCCATGCTGTTTGGGATGCCGGTTGTGATGCGCTGTGGGTGCATGCGCGCAAGGCGTGGCTGGACGGGTTAAGCCCGAAGGAAAACCGTGATATTCCGCCGTTGGATTACGGACGTGTGCATCAGCTGAAGCTGGAAAATCCTAATCATTTCATTGGGTTAAATGGTGGTTTAACAACCTTGAGTCAGGCGGTTGACGCGATGAATCAAACGGCTCGACTGGATGGTGTGATGCTGGGGCGTGCGGCCTACCAAAACCCCGGCCTGCTGGCCGATGTGGACGCGGAGTTTTATGATGACGACACACAGCCGATCAGTGTTGATGCCCTGATTGATGCGATGGTGGATTACATCGATGCGCATATTGCAGCGGGCGGACGGGCGAACCACGTGACGCGCCACATGGTCGGCCTGTTTGCCGGGCAAGCAGGCGCGCGGCGTTGGCGGCAAATTTTGTCGGTGGAAGCGGTGAAAGAGGGGGTGACCGGCGCGGTATTGCGCGAAGCTCTACAGCCCATTCATGCACCTTTTCTTGGTGTAGATCCTAGTGGCGATAGCCAGATCAGTGCCGCGTAGCGCTGCCAATATTGGGGACTTATTTTGGAAAATTTGCCGATCAATGAGCTGATCACCTTGGCGCTGACCATTGCGGGCGCCGGTGCGGTTGCCGGATTTCTTGCGGGTGTGTTCGGCATTGGTGGCGGTGCTATACTGGTGCCGGTGTTCTTTCAGGCTTTCGGGCTTGTCGGTATCGATGATGCGGTGCGCATGCACCTGGCAGTGGGCACCTCGCTGGCAATCATCGTGCCGACGTCATTGCGCTCTTTTGCAGCGCACCGACGCCGTGGCAATGTTGATATGGCGCTGCTGCGCAGTTGGGTTATTGCGGTGCCGTTGGGCGTTGTGATTGCTTCGATGGTCATTGCGTTCATCTCAGGCGCCGGCCTGCGCCTGGTCTTTGCGGTGATTGCGATTGGCGTTGCGCTGCGGCTGATTTTGAACCGTGAGACCTGGCGGCTGGGCGATGAAATTCCGCAAAACCCTATCCGCTTTGTCACCGGCTCTATCATCGGCTTTTTATCGACATTGATGGGCATTGGCGGCGGCGTGCTCAACAACACATTCATGACGCTGTTTGGCCGCCCCATTCATCAAGCGGTGGCGACGTCGGCGGGCACCGGCGTGTTGATTTCGGTGCCTGGGGTGATTGGCGCAATCTGGGCGGGCTGGGGGGCTGAAGGCCTGCCTGTTTTCTCGCTGGGCTACGTCAATGTGCTGTGTATGGCGCTGGTCATACCGTTGAGCGTGTTTGTGGCGCCCTATGGTGCCAAGCTTGCCCACAGCCTGCCGAAGCGGCGGCTAGAGATCGCGTTCGGCATTTTCCTTCTGATTGTCGCAATCCGCTTTTTCGTCTCGGTGCTTTAATCGCGCAGGATGAGCCGTCGGCCCTGCACCTCATAGCCTGACAGCGTATCCAAGAAGGTTAGGCCAAGCAGATTTTCAAACAGCGTGTCGGGCGCTGCAACGAGTACGCGCAAATCACGCCGTTCAATATCGCCGATTGTGATGGACGACACGTTTGCGCTGGCGGCGTTGGTTGTGCCATTGGCGGTGGCAACCGGCACCGAAAAGCGCAGCGCATTCGTGTCGATACCCGCCAGCGCGGCTGTTTGCGCTGTCAGCACCACGGTTGATGCGCCGGTATCGACAATGAAATTGGTCGCCTGACCATTGACCGTGCCGCGGGTGAGAAACGAGCTACCGGTCCGGCGCAATTCAACGCTTAATGCGCCATCGCTGCTGGATGATGAAACGGTTGTATCGGGCCGGAAGCCAGCGGCTGTGCGCTCTGCAATGTCGCGCAATTCATAGCGATATTCATAGCCGACGATAAGCCCGATGAAGATGACCGCCCATAGCAGCGCTTGCCGAATGAACGTGCCAACCCTACATTGATGGGCGACAACCCCTGACATCACCAGCGTGCCGACCAATGTCAAAGATATCAGCGCGGCAATGTCATCGCCGGATATGTCCGTGAAAAGTTGCGCACCGCTTGTCATCAAAAATAGGGCCAAGCCGCCGATGATTGCGATGATGAGTAGCTTACCCATCATACCAATCAGCGTTGGGTGCGCATGGCGCGGCGCTTGGTGATACGTCGGGGTTTCTTTTCGATCTGGTCAACGCGGGCCTGCAATATCTGCATGATGTCGCGGCGTTGCTGATTGGTGTAGAGAGACCAAGCGCCGATTTCATCGCGCGTGCGCCCGCAACCATGGCACCAACCGGTTTCCATATCGATTGAACAAACGAGTGTGCAGGGCGATTCCATCGGGGCTCTCTTATTCTTCCGCGTGAGGCAAAGGTGGGGCTTTACAGCATAATTGCAAGACCGACCAAACCAACCATCTCCGCGACTTTTTGGGTTGCGCCAAGCGTGTCACCGGTGTGTCCCCCTATTTTTTCCAGGCACAGCAACCTGAGAAAGAAGACCTTGAGGCCGACCAGTAAAAGCGTGGGTAGCAATACCAGTGGCCCGCCAAGACCAATCGCCAACATGGCAATGACCGCCGTGGCAACGAGGCTTACAACTGCCGCGCGATTGGCTGGTTGCCCTGCTGCGTGCGCGACGCCATGGGTGCGCGCGGGTTTTGTGGTGGCCCAAAGCACGGTCATTGCGGCGCGGCTGGCGGCGCAGAGCGTCAACCAGCACAGGGCTGCTGGGGCCGGGCCAAGTGCCGTGATGACATCCGACAGGGCGGTTGCGGCAAGTGCAAACCAGATGACCAGCGCCAGCACACCATAAGCGCCAACGGTCGAATCTTTCATGATGTCGAGGCGGCGTTCAACTGTCCAACCGCCCCAAAAACCGTCGGCGACGTCGGCAAGGCCATCTTCGTGCAAGGCGCCGGTGATGATTGTGGTGCCCGCAATCGCTAGTACAGCCACCAAAAGCGCGGAGGCGAATTGTCCAAAGATCAGAATAATCAGCGCGCCATAAGCGCCAATCACCAAGCCTGCCAGTGGAAAGGCCCAAGCCTGTTGAGCGGCAGCCTTGTGGGTATCATCTGCAAACAAGGCCGCTGGCATGGGAATGCGGCTTAGAAATGCCACAGCGCGCGCCACGTCTTTGCCGCTTTCAACCGACTGTTTAAGCCAGGTCATGATCATCCACCTTTATATTCGACAGCGCTATTTACACGATAACGCAAAAGGGCCAAATCCAGCGGACTTTAAGTTTTAGCCACAGGAAAACATCGTGACCACTGGCCTGCCATTTGATGACTTTCGCACATTGCTTCAATCTTTGCCCGGACCCAACAAGGAAGCGGTGGCAGCGGTACGCGCGCGCGACGCGCAATTGACCAAGCCCGCGGGCGCTTTGGGGCGGCTGGAAGAAATTGCCGAATGGCTGGCTGCCTGGACAGGCCGTCCGCCAGCTGTCACGCGACCGCTGGTGGCGGTTTTTGCCGGCAATCACGGCGTGACCGCGCAGGGCGTGTCGCCGTTTCCCGCCAGTGTGACGGCGCAAATGGTTGAAAACTTCGCCGCCGGTGGCGCGGCAATCAATCAGATTTGCATCGCCCATGATCTTGGCCTGAAAGTGTTTGATCTGGCGCTGGAAGTGCCGACCGGCGACATTAGCCAAGAGGCGGCCATGGATGAGCGCACCTGCGCGGCAACCATGGCATTCGGTATGGAAAGCATCGCAGGTGGCACTGACCTTTTGTGTATCGGTGAGATGGGTATCGGCAATACGACCGTTGCGTCAGCGATTTATTGCGCGCTGTTTGGTGGCGAAGCAGAAGAGTGGGTTGGCCCCGGAACGGGTGCTGACGCCGATGGCGTCAAGCACAAGGCCGCCATTGTGCGCCAAGCCGTTGCGCTTCATAAAAACCATCTGGGTGATCCGTTGGAAGTACTGCGCCGTTTGGGCGGTCGTGAGATTGCGGCCATGGCGGGTGCCATTTTGGCCGCGCGGATGGAAGGCATTCCGGTGCTGGTTGACGGCTTTGTCGCCACCGCCGCCGCTGCCGTGCTGCACAAAGCTGCACCGGACGCGCTGGACCATTGCATGCTGGCCCATGTTTCTGCCGAACCGGCCCATATCAAAGCTATTCAGGCAATCGGCAAAGCACCGTTGTTGAGCCTTGGCATGCGGCTGGGTGAGGGAACGGGTGCTGCGTTGGCTGCAGGCATCGTCAAGTCGGCCGCGCTTTGCCATTCAGGCATGGCGACATTCGAGCAAGCAGGCGTCAGCGACAAGTCGGACGGTTAGGCGGCCTCAGGCACTTTTCAGCGCAGATTGCGGGCGTAAGGACCTTTTGGAGCGACTTGCCGTGTTTTGCGAAGGCAGTGCTTCCAGCGTGCGACTTGGCGGGAAAAACGCGGCTGCCTGGGTGCCTTCGCGCAACTTCGATGTCAACTTGAACTTGCCGTCATGCATAGCGATGAGCGCTTGCACAATGGGCAGGCCAAGGCCGGTGCCCTGATCCGCGTTCTTGATTGAGATGGAGCCTTGGCCAAAGGCGGAGAGCACAATCGGAATCTCGTCTTCCGGAATGCCCGGCCCGTTATCTGTTACACAGACATACTGACCGCCGCTGGCAGTCCAGCCAACCTTGAACTCAATCTTGCCATTTTGCGGGGTAAACTTGACCGCGTTTGACAGCAGGTTGAGCATGATCTGGCGCAGGGCCCGCTCATCGCCAAGAAACTGGCCTAGGTCTTTCTCAAATGCCTTCGTGACCGTGATGTTCTTCTGCTCGATTTTCAGGCGCATCAGCGAAATGCAATCCAGCGCGATATCATCGAGCCGTTGTGCCTCGTTGCGCATATCATATTTGCCCGCCTCGATGCGGCTGAGATCAAGAATTTCATTGATGAGATTGAGCAGATGCTCACCTGAGCCGTGAATGTCTTTGGCGTAGGTTTTGTAGGCGTCATTGCCCATGGGACCCAGCACCTCGTTTAGCATCACCTCCGAAAAGCCGATGATGGCGTTTAGGGGGGTGCGCAATTCGTGGCTCATGGAAGCAAGGAAACGGGACTTCGCCAGATTGGCATCTTCGGCGCGCCGCCGGGCCTCCTCGGAAATGGACTTTGCCATCTCCAATTCACCAATCAGCGCATCATGGCGCGTTTCATAATCCAGCGCTTTGCAGGTGGCTTTGTTCAAGTGACTGGCGAGCAGTGAGAAAAAACACAATGCGGCTACAAGCACGCCCGCAAGCATGAGATTGAGCATATGGCCATCAAGAATTTTCATGACCAGAAAAGTCAACACCGGCACGGTGAAAGTGGTCAGCGTTGCCCATCGCAACGTGAATGTAAGCGTCGCGGTTGCTGCAATGGCGATCACAAGTGTAATCGCTTTGAACATGGTATCGGTGCCAACGGGACCGCAATTGGCACACGGCACCAGCACGAAAGCAACCCAACCCAAACCGGCAATGAAGTGTGCCGATATCAGCAACACGGTGTAGCGCCTGATATTGATTTGGCGCTCGCCCGATTTTTTGCCGATTGCACGGCCCAATTTGATGATGGTTGCGTACAGCATGCAGGCGACCGCCGCCCATGCAAAAATTTCCAGTCCGAAACCGATGGCAAACCCGGCCAAACCTGCTGCCAAGATGAGAAACGGCAAGGCGGCCATTGTGCTTGCCATAGTGCCAGCGTGCATGAACAAAAGGCGCTTTGTGAACGATGGCAGCACATTGGCACCATCATGCAGTTTTTCACGCGTGTTGTTGACAGTGCGGCGCAATGCATCGTTGCGGTAGGTGCGACGCCTATCCACAATCGTCTTATCCGGCAAATTTTGCGAAGTGAACGACATCGACCTAAATTTGGCTTGTTTTGCATTGCTCCCGCGCGGGCGGGCTTTCGAATGTTATTGCCAAAGTGTTAAAAACTTACTTCGAGCTTGCGGCGTGCCGCACGGCGAACCGGCTCAATTTGTGACAGAAAAGACAGTGATCAGCATGGCCCGTCGGCGTTACAATCGCGGTGTGGATTATCTCAAAACACTGGTTCTATTTGCGCTGGTTGCCATTGTGGCTGCTTATTTTTCACGGTTGGCGACCCAGCATCACACGGGCAAGCCGAGCGTTATCGATGGCGACAGCGTGCGGCTCGACGGGATAGAGATGCGGTTGGTTGGCATTGATGCGCCGGAGTTCGCACAAACCTGCCAGCGCACCCAGCCATGGGCATGCGGACGTGCGGCGCGCGATCACTTGGCAAGCCTGCTTGGTGGTGGTCCAGTCCAATGCAGCGGTGGCGATACCGATCAATTTGACCGGCTGTTGGTGCGCTGCACGGTAAACGGCCAGAACATCAATGCAGCAATGGTGCGCGATGGTTTTGCCGTAGCATTTGGCGAATATGAAGCGCTGGAAGCGCAAGCGCGCGCTGAGCGCCGTGGCCTGTGGGCGAGCGAGTTTGAAAGACCTGCCCAGTGGCGCGCCGCCCGGCGCGGGGAGTTGGGCATGGAGCCGGAGCATGTGGCCGATTGGTGGCGGGCGCTTTATATGCGCGTGATGGGCTGGTGGGCAAATGATGCATGATCTTGACGCTTTGGCGCACGCGATTGGCGTGTGTCGCATTTGCCGCGACGCGCCGCTCACCACACCGTTGCCGCATGAGCCCAACCCGGTGGCAGTGTTGAGCGGCACCGCGCGCATTTGCATCGCCGGTCAAGCGCCGGGCATTCGCGTGCATCAGTCAGGCCGTCCTTTCACCGACCCGTCAGGCGACCGTTTGCGGCAGTGGATGGGCATTGATGAGGGTGTGTTTTATGACCGGGCGAAGCTGGCCATCGTGCCGATGGGCTTCTGCTTTCCCGGCTATGACGCCAAAGGCGGCGACTTGCCGCCACGGCGTGAATGCAGGGCGCAATGGCATGACCGTGTGTTTGCGGCGATGCCGCAAGTCGACCTGCTGCTGGTGATCGGCCAATATGCGCAGGCCTATCATATGGCGGATCGCCGGGG
>JBAUIL010000017.1:0-3460 GCA_049682915.1 Ahrensia sp.
CAAAGTCCGAGAAGACCGCCATGACCAAGCCTTACTTGAACTCGACCGCGTCAATCTCATAGGAGCGTGCACCGCCGGGCGCTTGCACTTCCACGCTGTCGCCAACGGTCTTGCCGATCAGCGCGCGTGCGATAGGCGATGAGATCGAGATTTTCTTGAGCTTCACGTCCGCTTCCTGGTCGCCGACGATTTGCCAGGTTTTCTCTTCCTCGGTTTCTTCGTCGATCAGTGTCACAGTTGCGCCAAAGCGCACGGTGTCACCGGTCATCGCGGCGACATTGATCACGTCGGCACGACCGATGATGCTTTCGAGCTCGGAAATGCGGCCTTCATTCAGCGCTTGGCTCTCTTTGGCGGCATGATATTCGGCGTTTTCTGACAGGTCACCATGGGCGCGTGCTTCAGAAATGGCTGCCACGATGCGAGGCCGCTCTTCCTGGGTGCGTTTTTTAAACTCAGCTTGCAGCGCGTCATAGCCGCCCTGCGTCATTGGAACCTTGTTCATGGCTCTTGCCTTTTCGTTTCCCGCACTGCGTAAGCGCGGCTAACCGTGTCGACTTCAAAATAAAACGGCCCCCGCAACAATGAGCGGGAACCGCAATGATTAGTCCAAGAGACTATGCAAGTTAGCGCCGATTGCAAGGTTTTCCCACAATCAGCGCAAAAGCACTTTAAGCAGCTGACAGGTTGCCTGCAGCCATTTTGCCTGTGCGGTCATCTTTGAGCACGTCAAAGTTGACTTTCTGGCCTTCGTTCAATGAAGCCATGCCTGAGCGCTCAACCGCTGAGATGTGAACGAACACATCGTTGCCGCCTTCGCTAGGCTCGATGAAGCCGAAGCCTTTAGTGCCGTTGAACCATTTTACTGTACCTAATGCCATGTCGCGTAATCCTTTTATCGCTGTGTGACATGCGCCAAACCGTGGCGCGTTCTGATCGATAAAGAGGAATTGGGACGTTAAGATGTGTCTGGCGAATGGAGCCAAGCACGGGCCGTAAGGTCTAAGTCGTATTTCGATGACGGGCCTATACGCGAATATTGTGGTGAATGCAAGGCGAACGCCACCGATAGTTCCCCTATGAGCATTATGACTAATATTTAAGCGCATTTTTATGTTGCGTATTTTCTAGCCATATCGTCTAGTCGGGCAGGTCATAAACAAGGAGTAGGCCATGTTTAAAAGAACAATTCTCGGAGCGGCTCTGGCAGTTTTCGCCACTGGCTCCGCATTAGCTCAGTCGACTGAGCTACCGTTTGCACTTGACTGGAAATTCGAAGGCCCGTCGGCACCGTATTTCCTGGCAATTGACAATGGCACTTTTGCCGAAAGCAATCTGAACGTCACCATTGAAGCGGGCAGCGGCTCGGTTGAAACAATTCCAAAAATTGCCACCGGTGCATTCCCTGTTGGTTTTGGTGACATCAACTCACTGATCAAATTCCTCGACCAGAACCCTGGCGCGCCGGTGATTGCGGTTATGATGGTGTATGACAAGCCACCATTTGCCATTGTCGGCCGTAAGTCGCAGGGCGTTTCATCGCCGAAGGATCTGGAAGGCAAAACCCTCGGCGCACCGCCACCCGATGGTGCATGGGCGCAGTTCCCCGCTTTTGCGACCGCTAATGGCCTGAATGTCGATTCAATTACCGTTGAGCCTGTCGGCTTCCCAACGCGCGAGCCAATGCTGGCCGAGGGCCAAGTGGATGCGATCACCGGCTTCTCGTTTTCGTCCGTGTTGAACCTGAAACGTCTGGGCGTTGAAGCCGACGACATTTCCAACATCCTGATGGCTGATTATGGTTTGAACCTCTACGGCAATGCGATCATGGTCAACACCGAGTGGGCCGCGGCTAATGCCGACGTGCTGACCGCTTTTCTGGGCGATATCGCACAAGGTTGGAAAGCCGCAGTCGCAGACCCGGACGCAGCCATTGAAGCCTTGGCCGCACGTAACGTCGCGATCGACAAAGAGCTTGAGAAAGAGCGCTTTGAAATGTCGGCAACGCAAAACGTCATGACCGATTGGGTGATGGAAAACGGCATGGGCGACATTGATTCCGCGCGCATGGAAAAAGCCATCGCGCAGATCGGTGAAACCTACGAGTTCAAAACCACTCCGGATGCGAGCCTGTACTTCACCAATCAATATCTGCCTAAAGACGGCAGCCTGATGATGAAGTAAGTAGATAGGGCAGGGGCCGCACCGTCGGCCCCTGCCTATCCGGGGGAATAATGGCTGAACAAATTGCGATCCGCGGCGTCACGCACGCCTACAAAACGCCAAACGGCCCACTGCCGGTTTTGGATAATCTCAACATTTCTGTGGCCGAAGGTGAATTCTGCGCCGTTGTCGGCCCTTCCGGTTGCGGCAAGTCTACCCTGACGCGACTGATCGCCGGGCTGATGAAGCCAGACACAGGCGAGGTTTGGCTGCACGGCAAACAGGTCAAGGGTCCCAACAAAACCGTTGGTATGGCGTTTCAAAATCCGGTGCTGCTGGAATGGCGCACCATCATTGAAAACGTTGTTCTGCCGTTGGAAATTGTCGCGCCATCCATGCCCAAAGAACAGCAGATTGCTCGCGCGCATGAATTGCTTGCGCTGGTGGGATTGGAAGGTTTTGGCGACAAGCGCCCGTCCGAGCTTTCGGGCGGCATGCGCCAGCGCGCTTCGCTGTGCCGTTCCATCGTCCACAAACCGGAAGTTCTCATTCTTGATGAGCCATTCGGTGCGCTGGACGCGTTTACCCGCGAAGATTTGTGGCAGACCATGCACATGCTGCGTGCCCAAGAACCGTTCACCGCGCTGTTGATCACCCATGATCTGCGCGAGTCGATCTTTTTGGCCGATGAAGTTGTCGTGCTGTCAGGTCGCCCGGCAACCGACCAATACACGATGCGGATCGAGACCAAGGGGCCGCGCACCCTTGATGATCTTTACACGCCCACCGCCGCCGAACAGCTCAATGTGTTGCGTCATCAGATCGAGATCGCCCAAGGCCGCAGTCCGAAGGATGAAGCCGCATGACTATGAAAATGCGTAAAGTTATTGTCCCACTGATCGCCATTGTCATTTTTCTGGCACTCTGGGAATTGCTGGTCTACGCCAATGGTTGGCCGAACTACAAAATGGCGTCACCCTCAGACCTCGGTCCGGCCTTCTGGCAATATAAAGAACTCTTTTTCACCATGGGCTGGCAAACCCTGTGGCGCACCATTCTTGGTTTGCTTCTGGCCATTGTGCTGGGCCTGGCGCTTGGCATGATCATGGGCTTTTCACGCACCATGCGTGATGCGCTCTATCCGCTGCTGGTTGGCTTTAACGCCATTCCCAAAGCCACCGTTGTGCCGATCATCGCCCTGATGTTTGTTGGCGCGCATGATTTCAACACGGTGTTGATGGCATTCATGATCTCGTTTTTTCCGATTGCCGTGTCGGTCTCCATCGGCCTGTCAACG
>JBAUIL010000018.1:0-3257 GCA_049682915.1 Ahrensia sp.
GGCACCGGCCCCGCCCACGGCACGCTGGCCACCACCTGCACCCCCGGCCCGTGGCACATCGGGCGGATGATCCAGTCTGCTGACGCCTTCCCCATGAACCTCGCTTTTGCGGGCAAGGGCAATGCGTCCCTGCCCGCCGCACTGCATGAGCAAGTGCTGGGAGGCGCGTGCGCGCTGAAGCTGCACGAAGATTGGGGCACAACGCCCGGCGCGATTGATTGCTGCCTGAGCGTCGCCGACGAGATGGACGTCCAAGTGATGATCCACACCGACACGCTGAACGAAAGCGGCTTTGTGGAAACCACCGTGGCCGCACTCAAAGGCCGCACCATCCACGCCTTCCACACCGAGGGCGCAGGCGGCGGCCATGCACCGGATATTATCAAAATTTGCGGCGAGCAGAACGTGCTGCCATCCTCCACCAACCCGACGCGGCCCTACACCGTCAACACGCTGGAAGAGCATCTCGACATGCTCATGGTGTGCCACCACCTCGACGCCAACATTCCCGAAGATGTCGCCTTTGCCGAAAGCCGCATCCGCAAGGAAACGATTGCCGCCGAAGATATTCTGCACGACATGGGCGCTTTTTCGATCATCGCATCCGACAGCCAAGCCATGGGCCGGGTTGGCGAGGTCATCATCCGCACCTGGCAAACCGCCGACAAGATGAAGAAACAGCGCGGCACGCTGGCCGAAGATATCGGCACCGGCGCAGACAATTTCCGCGTCAAACGCTACATCGCCAAATACACCATCAACCCCGCCATCGCCCACGGCATTAGCCACGAAATCGGCTCCATCGAAGTCGGCAAGCGTGCCGATCTGGTGATGTGGGACACCGCGTTTTTCGGCGTCAAACCTGCGATGATCCTGATGGGCGGCTCCATCGTCGCCGCCCCCATGGGCGACCCCAACGCCTCCATCCCCACGCCGCAGCCCGTGCACTACCGCTACATGTTCGGCGCCTACGGCAAAAGCGTCACCAACAACGCGGTGACCTTTGTCAGCAAGGCGGCCATCGAAGACGGCCTCGCCCACAAGCTCGAAGTCGACAAGCAGTTGGTCGCCGTCGACAACACCAGAAAGATCGGCAAAAAAGACCTCATCCATAATAGCGCAACGCCCACCGTGGAAGTGAACCCTGAGACCTACGAGGTGCGCGCGGATGGGGAATTGTTGACGTGCGAGCCAGCAAGCGTACTACCGATGGCGCAGCGGTATTTTATGTTTTGAGGGTAATGGGCATAGCATCGCGAAGAAGTGATGAGCGAAAAGCGCAATGCAGCAGACCGGGGACACTTTTTTGTCCGTGCGCAGCAGATAAAAGCACTAAATAAGAAAAAGTGTCCCCGATCTGCGGGGCAACGGAGCAAGTGCTTTAAATTAGTAAACTGTCACCGTAACTCACCGTAATTTTTGTCACCGTAATTTTGCATTTGGGTTGAGTAAATACTCAAAAAGCAATCCAGCTCCCATTCCAATAAGTAAAGGAACAAACTCACCCGCGCATCTGTATACATCAGCGGGCTCTGCAGCGCCTAGTTGTAGCGGCTGGGGCCGTCTATCAGGCCTAGCGGGTCGGGCTGGATGTAGCGGCCCAAGTTACTTGTACGCGTGGATGGGAATATACAAAAATCAAAGCATTTTAGGAGTGACAAGTCGCGAGAGAAGAGACTTTAGCCAACTCAACGCGTGACGAGGAGGATCGTTTTCTATTGGAGCGTTCATATATTCAATCAATTCTGTTTGCGTAATTCCCTGCTCTAGAACATTCATCAGATCATCATATAATCCGGGTGCGCCTCCAATTTCACTAATAGTGCCAGTAACAAATTCGAGGATTTCTTCATCGATCGAATTCGAGTACGCTAATTCCAATTCTATAATATCTTGAACATCAGATTTGTTGGATTTAATATTACGCATTAAATCTAGTGTGTCTGTGCAATAGTTTTTCCAATTTAGATCTAGTATTTGATCTTCTACCATTTTCCATCCCAAGGCCTGTGCTTTTTCATTTGATTTTTGGATCTCCCGCGATGATAGTGTAGTCTGTTTACAAAACGCTTATTTCCTTTTGCAATTACGGTGACAGTTTACTCTATCCGCCCTCACACCCCGTCATTCCGGGGCGGCAACGCCGAACCCGGAACCCAGAGTCGTAACCGTGCCAGCTTTTGCTCTGTCTTGTCCCCTTATTTCTATTGAGCTTCCCACACGCCCATCTCTGGGTTCCGGGTTCCGCTGCGCGGCCCCGGAATGACGCAGACTGAGGGCGTCATTGAAAAACAGTGAACTGTACCCGATTACTCCTTCTCCTGCATGGCGGGAGAAGGTGGCCGAACGAAGTGAGGTCGGATGAGGGTAAGTCAGGCCATAGCGCACAAACACGCATACCGCCCCTCTCCCTGCTTTGGCTGTGCCAAAGCTGTCCCTCTCCCGCTTCGCGGGCGATGGAATGCTCCATTACGCATTAGGGTGCATTACGGTTGCAGCTTAATCTATCCACGCACACTCCGTCATTCCGGGGCGGCAACGCCGAACCCGGAATCCAGAGCCGTGACTGCGCCAGCTTTTGCTCTGTCGCGTCCCCACACTTCTATTGAGCTTCCCACACGCCCATCTCTGGGTTCCGGGTTCCGCTGCGCGGCCCCGGAATGACGCAGGCTGAAGGAGTAATTGAAAAGCAATGAACTGCGCCCGATTACTCCTTCTCCCGCCTATCGGGAGAAGGTGGCCGAACGCAGTGAGGTCGGATGAGGGTAAGTCAGGCCATAGCGCACAAACACGCATACCGCCCCTCTCCCTGCTTTGGCTGTGCCAAAGCTGTCCCTCTCCCGCTTGGCGGCGAGGGAATGGTTGCTGATTTCCCATAAATTAGCTGCATTAAATGAGTCGCATTGATAGGGTAGATGACGCACCATCAATTCTTGCCTCCATGTACCGAAAGCCACCCCATGACCTACCTCATCGCCACGCTGAAAATTAAACCCGGCTCGCTGCCCGCCATTCTCGAAGCGGTTGCACCGTGCATTGAGGCGACGCGGAAGGAGGATGGGTGCATTTCCTACGATCTGCATCAGAGCGTGACCGATGAAAACACGTTGGTTTTCGTCGAGCGGTGGGAAAGCACCGCCGCGCTGAATGCGCATTTTGAAACGCCGCATTTGATTGCGTGGCGCGATGCGGGCACGCCGTTTTTTCTCGACCGCAAAATCGAGATTATCGAGAACGCTGACGTCGAAATTCGTTGA
>JBAUIL010000019.1:0-14087 GCA_049682915.1 Ahrensia sp.
ACAGTCATCGGGTATTCCTTGGTGGTTATCGGTTGGGCGACACTATCAGCCATCAAACCACGTTCAATTCACATGGGTTCACGCCCGTGCACAGGCTTGTGAACGCCTAAAGCGCCTTGTGCCAATAACGCATGGGTTTTTCAGTCTCTGCGGCGTCGCCCACATCGCGCCAAGCGAACTGGGTTTTGATGCCCTCCAGCGGGGCGTAACCGCGTTTTTTCCAAAACGCGTCAAGCGGCGTGTAATCATGCGGCCTAGCGGGATGATTTGGCGGGCGCTCAACCGCACAAAAGACCACGCTTTGGTAGCCTTGGCGGCGCGCTTCGGCTTCCCGCAACGTTAAAAATTGCACGCCGATGCCTTGACCGCGATAGGCAGGCAACAGCACTGATTCACCGAAATAAAATATCGTTTTGAGATCAAACCCCGCTTCGCGCAATGGCCCGGCAAAAGCGGCGTCATGCTCGCCCATTGGCGCGGCGGTGCAGGCACCCACCAGCGTTTGGCCGTCAAACGCGCCAGCGATATATGCGCGGTCAGCCTTCATATAGGTTTCAAGATAGGACGCTTCATAGGCCGCATCGCCGTCGTAAAGGTAAGGCCAGGCGCGGAACACATCGATGCGCAATTGCGCCAGTGCATCGATGTGGTCGCGGAATTGCGCGCGTGCGATGGGCCGGACAGATATCGACACGGTTTAAGAGACCTGCGCCATCCAATCCTTGAGATTGTAATACGTCGTCACGCGGGTGATCTTGCCCTCGTCGACTTCAAAAAACTGGCCGACAGGCAACGCATATTTTTGCTTGTCGGCAGCGGGCAAACCCGGCGCGGTGACTAAATAAGTGCCGGAAATAGTGAATTCCGCGGCCGCGCGTACGCCGCCATCGGCCACCATGATGACGAGGTCCGAGATGGTTTCATCGTAGTGCTGGGCCATCATGCCGAGGAACCAGCGGAACTTTTCCAGCCCGATCTCACGCTCGCCCTGATTGATATCGTGGGCGACATCGTCGTGCAGCAGCGCTGCCATCGCATCATAGTCGCTCGCGTTAAACGCGTTGAAATAAGCCTGCAGAATATCTTTTGTGGTCTGGTCGCTCATGGGTGCGGGTGCCCTTGTTTCGCTCTGTGTCACGTCACATCAAGCGTTAGCAACTAAAGGCGCCCTTCGACAAGGTGCTCCAGATATTCCTGGTCACTGTTCATGTCCTGCTCATGCGCGGTGACGCGGTCCCGCATGGAAACAGAGGCTTCATGAACGCTGTCCGGTGTGCCGGACAAGAGCGGGTGCCACGCATAAAGCGGCCTGCCCTCTGCCACCAGGCGATAGGCGCAAGTCTGCGGTAGCCACGCGATCTCGCGCACATTGGCCGGTGTCAGCTGCACGCAGTCCGACACTTTTTGCTGGCGGTTGTCGTAGTCCACACAACGGCAACTTTCAGCGTCAAAAAGGCGGCAGGCGACGGTGGTGAAATAGATATCGTCAGTGTCCTCATCGACCAATTTCGACATGCAGCATTTGCCGCAACCATCGCACAGGGCTTCCCATTGCTGCCGGTTCATGTCTTCCAGCGCGGTGGTTTCCCAATAACGATTGGCCTGTGTGGTCATTTTGTCGGGTCCGGTTCGGCAGTTTGTGCATCGCGCTTTGTATGCCGTCGCTTCCTATCCCATCGCTGCCATCGCAAAAAGCCCAAATAGGCAAACCCAGCAAATTGCCGGATAACGGGCAGGCGAAACACAAATGCGCCATGGCGCAAATAAGGCAGGTTGCGCCAAATGCGGGCAAACGCATCCACACCGATGTGCCACGTGCCGTCAGCTTCGCGCACATGAAACTTGCCTAGCAATTCATCGCGCGTTTTGCCGTCCGGCAACTGGCCGTCAGTCAGCGATAAAATATCGGTCCAGACGATGGAGCCGTCGCGCTGCAGCTTTTCATACCAGCGCACCTCCATCTGACAGACGGGGCAATCGCCATCATAAAACACAGTGATGTTTTGAGGTTGGGTCATCGGTTCGATGTAAGGCGCAACCGGTCTGGCACAAGTGCGCACAAGCGCGCAGTCAACACCTATGGGTGGCGTTTTTGATCCGCTTTGATGGAACGGCCCAGCTTGCGAAGGGTTTCTTGAAGCTGTTTGTCTTCAATGCCCTCAACGGCCCGGTCGATGGCTTCGGCCTGTTTGGGTGGCAGCGGCATTTTGGGCCTTCGTGTTTTGGGCGCAGAGACGGCAATCGGCTTTTGTTCGATGACAATACGCCCAATGGCCTTGTAGCCGAAATATTGGTTGATACGGCTGATGGTTTCAGCGGTCTGGTGTTGCAGTTTGAGCGCCCACATGCCGGTGGCGGCGACAACCAATGTGCCAGGTTCGTGGCCGTCTGATGTTTCATCAAGATCGATGCTGCGGCGCTGCCATTTGACCTTGAGGGGTTGGGTGTTGCGACCCATTTCGTCGCCGGCAAAACTGCTCCACTGCGCCACCAAATCCGTGTTCAGGCCCGCCCGCTTCTGGACCAACGGTGCCACCGCCTTGCTGACAAGCGCGCCCAGTGGCTTTGCGGTGCGGTCTTTTGCCATGGGGCAAGTGTTTCCTGTGTGGCTTCAGAGTTGATTTCCGTGTGCTAGCTATACACGAGAGGGCGTCAATACTTCTAGGGCCGACTCACTGATAGGATGTTTGCGTGACCGAAACCGTCTCACAGCTTTTGCTGGACTGGTATGATGCCCACCGGCGCGAAATGCCGTGGCGGGTGCTGCCGGAGGACGGCAAGCGTGGTGTGCGTGCCGATCCTTATCGCGTTTGGCTGTCGGAAATCATGCTGCAACAAACCACGGTTGCCACCGTCAGAGCCTATTTCGAGAAGTTCACGACACTTTGGCCTAGCCTCCCCGATCTGGCGGCGGCCTCAGAAGATGATGTGCTGAAGGCATGGGCGGGGCTTGGCTATTATTCGCGGGCGCGCAACCTGAAGAAATGCGCCGATACCGTGATGGCGGAGCATGGTGGTGCGTTTCCGCAAACCCGTGACGGCTTGCAGTCGCTGCCCGGCATCGGGGCCTACACCTCGGCTGCGATCGCTTCCATCGCGTTCAATCAGCCCGAAGCGGTGGTTGATGGCAATGTCGAGCGGGTTTTCACCCGGTTGTTCGCCATTGAAACACCTTTGCCGCAAGCCAAAGCGATTGTGGCTGCGCATGTGCAAGAGCTGCTCGACATGGATCGTCCCGGCGATTTCGCCCAGGCCACGATGGATTTGGGCGCTACACTGTGTACGCCCAAAAATCCGGCCTGCCTACATTGCCCGCTGCGCAACCACTGCCGGGCGCTGGATGGTGACCCGCAGCGTTTTCCGGTCAAGGCCGCCAAAAAGGCCAAGCCCCTGCGCAAAGGCGCGGTGTTTATTGCCCAAGACGCAACAGGCGCGGTTTTGCTGGAAAAGCGCCCGCCCACGGGGTTGCTCGCATCCATGGCGCAACCACCGACGACAGGGTGGACGTCGCGCATCGATGGCGCGACAGGCACCGACGCAGCACCCTTTACCGCCGACTGGCAGCAAGCCGGGACGGTGCGCCATGTGTTTACCCATTTTGAACTGGATTTGACGGTGTGGTTTGCATCGATTGGCAAAATCAGTCTTAAGGATGGTCAGTGGCTTTCGGCGTCGCCCGACAATGAAGCCCTGCCGACGGTCATGAAAAAGGCCATCGGCTGCGCCCTGCCCGATGCCTTCAAAGGAACAAAACCATGACGCCTATCGACCATGTAGTCTTCGATATCGGCCACATTCTGGTGCATTACGACCCCACCATTCCGTTTCAGCGTATCATCCCCGATGATGCCGAGCGGCAGTGGTTTTTTGACCATGTATGCACGTCAGCATGGAACATTGAGCAGGATCGCGGCCGGCATTGGGAAGACGCTGAAGCGGAGCTGATCGCCATCTATCCAGATCGCAGCGAGCAGATCCGCGCTTTCCGCGCCCATTGGCCGGAAATGGTGCCCCGGTCAATCGAGGCGAATGTTGCGATTTTCGAGCAGATGCTCGCTGACGGTGTTGATGTGACGCTGCTGACCAATTTTGCCGCCGATACGTTTCTGGAAGCGCAGGAGAAATTTCCCTTCCTGAAAAAAGGCCGCGGTGTGACGGTTTCCGGGCGCGTCAAGCTGATCAAGCCGGACCCGGCGATCTTTGAAATCCACAATGACGCTTTCGGGCTGAACCCAGGCCGAACCCTGTTCATCGATGACAGTCTGCCCAATATCGAAGCCGCCCGCGCCCATGGCTGGCACGGCATCCATTTACCGCCCGGCGAGGATTTGGTGTCAGCGTTGGCACAATTTGATATCAGAAAATAAAATGCCCCAGCTTCGTGAGAAGCCAGGGCACTGAATTTGGCCCGCACGAAAGACTGGAGGTCAGGCCAAAAGAGAAATCATGCGCCTGCTGCAGCCATGGATTGGCGGATTGTCTGGCGCAGCACGTCGATGGGTTCGAAGGCGCCCTGCGCGTTGGCGTAGTGCCAGAAGGTCCAGCCATTGCAGGCGTCCAACCCTTGCACCTTTGCACCCATGCGGTGGATTGAAGCCTGTTCGCCCTTGTAGAACAGCGAGCCATCGGCTTGGACGGTGGCGGACCAGCGTTGCTTGCTGTCTGTCAACACAGCGCCGGGTGCGATCAGGCCGGCATCCAGCAGGCTGACAAAGGCAACACGCGGCTCGGCGCGCTTGCCGACCACATGGGTCAGGTTGGAATAGTCAACCGGCACAACGGCATCAATGCGCGCCTGGGCCGCGTCAATATAATCCTGCTCGCGCTCCAAGCCGATGAAATTACGGCCCAGCTTTTTAGCAACAGCACCGGTGGTGCCGGTGCCAAAGAACGGATCAAGCACCACATCGCCGGGCTTTGTGGAGGCCAGCAGCACGCGTGCCAGCAACGCTTCAGGCTTTTGCGTGGGGTGCACTTTGTTGCCGTCATCGTCTTTCAGGCGCTCACTGCCATTGCAAATGGGGAACAACCAGTCAGAGCGCATTTGAAGATCATCATTGGCCGCTTTCAAACTGTCATAGTTGAACGTGTATTTTTTGGCAGCCTGGTCGCGGCTGGCCCAGATGAGGGTTTCGTGCGCGTTTTGAAACCGACGACCCCGAAAGTTCGGCATTGGATTGTTCTTGCGCCAAATGATATCGTTGAGGATCCAATAGCCAAGGTCCTGCAGCTTGGAACCGACGCGGAAGATATTGTGGTATGAGCCAATAACAAAGATGGTGCCATTGGGCTTCAGCACACGCTTTGCCGCCAACAGCCAGGCGCGGGTGAACGCGTCATACGCCTCAAACGTGTCGAATTGATCCCAGTGATCGTCGCAGGCATCCACCTTGGATTGATCAGGACGGTGAAGCGCGCCTTCCAATTGAAGGTTGTAGGGTGGGTCAGCGAAAATCACATCGACCGATTGCTCCGGCAATTTCGCCATCGCTGAAACGCAATCGCCTTTGATGATGGAATTGACATAGGGCGCAAGGCCCGGATCAACGCTTGCCGCAGCAGCGTTGTTTTTGGAAAGGCGTACGAAAGACATGAACCACCCGAAAACTCAAACTCGTGAGTTCGTATGGTTACCCAACAGCGTTAATACCACGTTCAAAAACATGGTTAACAAACGGTATCGCCGGAAAACTACAGCGTGTCGTAAGGGCCTTCATCAAAGCCGATGTAAATGACCAAGTTGCGCTCGGCAGGCTCAGGCAGCACGATCTGGTCATTGGTGTAGAGAAACTGTGTTGCGCCCGCCGTTGGCTGGACGGTGGCGGACAAGCGGCCCAACTCTGAATAGACCGGGTTACCACCTTGGACAATGGCGACGCGGATTGGCAAGGAAACTTCACCCGCTGCGCCCTGTGGACCGGCAACCACCCTGCCCGCGACGGCCACCGTCATGAACAACTGCCCATTGCGGTATTTGCAGGTGCGCGTCTGGTCCTTGATCGAGGCCTGATAAATCACTTCGGCGGCGTCGCCATCATTGCCAGCTGTGTAGGTGTTGAAGAAAGCTGTGCCCTCGCGCAAAATAATTTGCGGGCAATAGGCGCGAAGATCGGCTTCTGTAATTACGTCTTCCGCAGCCACATCAAGCGTTTCGCCGGTTTGACAGGCCGCCAGCGCCAAAAGGCCCAAACCAGCCATCAGTGCGCGCATGCCACCGAAGCTTGATTTCGCACTCACACTATCTGCCATAGTCCCACCTTCGAGCTGATTGCGGCACAAGCACCGCGAAACTTTAGCGCATCGGTTTGCGCCGTGCGTGTTTTTCGATAAAGAAACCCGCAACTATGTGCAACATATGGCAAGTAAATGGCGCTGGATACAGCGTTTTGGCCTGCCGGTTCAGGACAAATTGACGTGAAATATATCTCGACACGCGGTGAAGCCCCAACATTGGGCTTTTGCGACACGCTTTTGGCAGGCCTTGCCGCCGATGGCGGGCTCTATCTGCCCGAAACATGGCCGCAGTTTTCCACAGATGACATCATCGCCATGCGCGGCCAAAGCTACAGCGATATCGCCATTAAAGTGATGTGGCCGTTCGTCGACGGTGAAATCGAACGCAGCACATTCGAAGCCATCGTGCGCGAGGCATACGCAACGTTTCGTCATCAGGCTGTGTGCCCGCTGGTGCAAATTGACGCCAACCTGCATGTGATGGAGCTGTTTCATGGCCCGACGCTGGCTTTCAAAGACGTTGCGATGCAGCTCATCTCGCGACTGATGGACCATGTGCTGGCCGAGCGCGGCCAGCGCGCAACCATCGTCGGCGCAACATCGGGCGACACCGGTGGTGCTGCCGTCGACGCCTTTGCCGGTATGGACCGCACGGACATGTTCATTCTGTTTCCCGAAGGCCGGGTGTCGCCGGTGCAGCAACGCCAAATGACCTCAAGCGGTGCGGCAAATGTGCATGCCTTGGCGATCAAGGGTAATTTTGACGATTGTCAGAACCTTGTGAAAGCCATGTTCAACCACACAGCGTTTCGCAATGAGGTAGCGCTATCGGGCATCAACTCGATCAACTGGGCGCGCATCATGGCGCAGATCGTCTACTATTTCACAACAGCTGTGAGCTTGGGGGCGCCGGAGCGTGCGGTTTCCTATTGTGTGCCGACGGGCAATTTCGGCGATATTCTCGCCGGGTATGCCGCCAAGCGCATGGGGCTCAACATCGGCAAGCTGGTGATTGCCACCAATGACAATGATATTCTGGCGCGCACCATCGAAACCGGCCGGTATGAGATGCGCGGTGTCGTTGCCACAACCTCGCCGTCAATGGACATTCAAATCTCATCGAACTTTGAGCGTCTGCTGTTTGAAGTGTATGGCCGCGACCCGCAAAAAGTGCGCAATGCTATGGCCAGCCTGAAACAATCGGGCGCATTTGACATTGAGCCGGACGCCTTGGCACTCATCCGTCAGGACTTCCAGGCACAGCGTGCCGACACAAAACAAACCAGCGCTGCCATCAAACGGGTGCAAGATCAAAGCGCCTATCTGCTGGACCCGCACACGGCCGCCGGGGTGCATGCGGCATGGCAATTCATCGATGCGGCAACGCCGATGGTTGTGCTGGGCACCGCCCATCCCGCGAAGTTTCCCGATGCGGTGCATGATGCATCGGGCATCTATCCGGGGTTGCCCAACTGGCTTGCTGATTTGATGGAGCGTGACGAAACGTTTGTCCCACTTCCCTCCGACCAAAAAATAGTGGAGGATCATATTTCTAAGCATCGACGCCACTAGGCTTTGAAGCACTTACGGCGTCTGGGAGGATGAATGACGGTCCATACTACCGTACTCAAGAACGGCATCACGGTTGCTACGCAGCATTTTGCCCATATTGAAAGCGTCTCACTGGGTGTATGGGTCAAGGCCGGTACACGCAACGAGATGGATGACGAGCACGGCATTGCCCATATGCTCGAACACATGGCTTTCAAAGGCACCACCACCCGTGGCGCGCGACAATTGGTGGAAGCCATTGAAAATGTCGGCGGCGACATCAATGCCGCGACAAGTGTCGAAACGACCTCGTTTTTTGTGCGTGTCTTGAAAAACGATGTCGCTTTGTCGGTCAGCATTCTCGCCGACATTTTACAAAATTCAAAGTTTGACGCGGACGAGCTGCAGCGCGAGAAACACGTCGTTCTGCAAGAGCTTGGTGCCGCCAACGACACACCGGATGATGCGGTTTTTGACCGGTTTACGGAGACAGCATTCCGTCATCAGGCGATTGGGCGGGCCATTTTGGGCACACGCGAAACCATCAACGCGTTCACGCCGGATATGATCCGCGGTTACATCGACCGTGAATATTTTGGCGAACGTTTGGTGATTGCGGCTGCGGGCGCTGTTGATCACGATAAATTTGTCGCCTTGGTTGAAGCCGAATTTGGTACCATGGTTGCCAATAAAGGCACGGCCAGCCCGAGACTGGCCAATTATGTCGGCGGCGATTACCGCGAGCAGCGCGACTTGCAGGATACGCAGTTGCTGCTCGGCTTTGAAGGCCGCGCCTACCATGTACGCGACTATTATTGCAGCCAGGTGCTGGCGATGCTGTTGGGCGGCGGCATGTCATCACGGCTGTTTCAGGAACTGCGCGAGAAGCGCGGCTTATGCTATTCGATTTACGCGTTTCACTGGGGCTTTTCAGACACCGGCATTTTCGGCATCCACACGGCCACAGAACCGGGTGATTTAGCAGAAATGCTGCCGGTCATTATGGATGAATTGATCCGCGTATCGCACGACGTCACCGCCGAGGAACTCACGCGGGCACGCGCGCAGTTCCGCGCCAGCCTGTTGATGTCGGGCGAAAGCGCGGCAAGCCGGGCCGGACAGATTGCACGTCAATTGCTGTTGTTTGGCCGCACAATCGAAAGCGAGGAATTGCTCGACCGTATTAACGGGCTCAATGTCGAACGTGTTCAGGATTTGGCCAGCCGTCTGTTTATTGAATCACGGCCAACCATTGCCGCCATCGGGCCGATCGACAATTTGATGGGCATTGATGAAGTTAGGGCGCGATTGGAAGGCTCAGCTGATTTAGCCGCCGGCAACCGCCGCGCTTACGCCTAAAGCGGGGCTGCGATGTTTGCAGTCAATCTTCTCGACATTCACCGCCCCGACGGCACTATCAATGGTCATGGTCTGACCCTGCGTTTTGCAACGATGGCGGACTATAAGGCATGGAGCACGCTGCGCGAGGAGAGCCAGAATTTTCTGCGTCCATGGGAGCCGACCTGGTATCCCAATGATTTGGGCAAACACGCTTACAAGCAGCGCCTGAAACGCTACAACCGCGAAATTCATGCGGGCACTGGTTATCCCTGGTTGATTTTTGATCGTGGCAACCAGCAATTGCTGGGCGGAATCACCATTGGCCATATCAAACGCGGTGTCTCGCAAAGCGGCCAAATCGGCTATTGGGTCGGTGCACGGCATGCGGGCAAAGGGGTGATGGGCGAAGCGCTGCAATTGGTCGTCCACCACGCATTTACCCGTTGCGGCTTGAACCGCCTTGAAGCCGCCTGTATTCCCACTAATGAACGGTCTGTTCGATTGCTGCTGAAATCGGGTTTTGAACAAGAGGGCTGCGCGAAGTCCTATTTGAAAATAAACGGCCAATGGCGCGATCACCTGTTGTTTGCGCGCATCAATGCCAATACGGAATAAGCCGGTGTAAACCGGCAGGAGCAACACGCTTAATGACCAGCCAAAAAACAGCTGCAACCCACCAACTTGCGCGCGTGCTGCGTGGTATCATTACCGTGCTGGCGCTGGCTGTTGTGGCGTTTGGCGTGGTCTTGCCGGCGCAAAGCGCAGAGATGATCGCGATTGCACGCGACGACAATGCGCTGGATCTGACCCAGGCGGTCGACATTTATCAAGACCGGGGCGTGGCCTTTCAAGTGTCCACCGCACCGGACGCGCAGGGCATTGTCAACACGATTGAGGTGGAGGCTACCGATCCTGAAGCGGCGGGCAATTGGGCGGTCTTTGTGCTGTCCAACACAACCTCCGATCAGATTGACCGGCTTATCGTGGCGCCGCATTACCGGCTGGTGAATTCTGGATTTCTGTGGCCGGACCTGGGCGCGCAGCGTATCGCCAACATTACCCCCAGTGAGGGCTTTTCACTGGAGCGGGTGGAAAGCCGTGACAATGACGTATTTGCGATTACGTTGAACCCTGGCGCGGTGATCACCTTTGTGGTTGAGATGTCGTCTTCGACGTTGCCCCAACTTTATTTGTGGGAAGAAGAAGCCTTCAAAGACATCACCAATTCCTACACACTTTACCACGGCATCGTGCTTGGCATCGCGGGGCTTTTGGCACTGTTTCTAACGGTGATCTTTGTTGTGCGGGGCACCACCACCTTTCCGGCGGCCGCTATTCTGGCGTGGTCGGCGCTCGCCTATGTGTGCATCGATTTCGGCTTCATCGATCAGTTTTTCCAGCTGGATGCCGGTGATCGCCGCTTTTGGCGCGCGGCCAGCGAGGGCGCGGTGGCGGCCTCATTGGCGCTATTCCTTTACACCTATCTCCATTTGAACCGGTGGAGCCACCACGTCCGCTACACTTCCATCATCTGGGTATTGGGCACACTCGCCCTGTCGGTGCTGGTGCTTTACGATGCGACGATTGCCGCAGGTGTCGCGCGCATATCCATCGCGCTGACGGCGGTGCTTGGCCTTGGCTTGATCTTTTACACCGGCCTTAAGGGCTTTGACCGGGCGATCATGCTGGTGCCGTCATGGCTGCTGCTTCTGGCATTCGTTTATGCTGCCTGGCTGACCGTTTCAGGTGTGATCGACAATGATATCGTTCAGCCCGCGCTTGCCGGTGCATTGGTGCTGATCATTTTGATGATCGGCTTTACTGTGATGCAGAACGCATTCTCTGGCGGTGCTTTCCAGCAAAACCTGTTTTCTGATACGGAGTTGCAGGCCCTTGCCGTCAAAGGGTCGGATGCCATTGTCTGGAACTGGGATGTACCGCGCGAACGGATCACCACCGTGCCGGATATTTCGCTGCGTTTAGGCAATGACCGTGCGCAGTTGCAAGGCGCGCCAAAACTTTGGCTCAAATATTTGCACGCTGAAGACCGTGAGCGCTTTCGGTCCACGCTGGACGCGGTGATCGAACAGCAGCGCGGGCGTTTGTCGCTTGATATGCGCTTGCGCACCACGTCAAACCATTACAGCTGGTTCCGGCTCCGTGCCCGACCGATTATCGGCAGTGATGGCGAGGTTATTCGCTGTGTCGGGACGCTGGTCAATGTTGACGATCAAAAGCGCGCCGAGGAGCGATTGCTGCACGATGCGGTGCATGACAATCTGACGGGGCTTCCCAACCGAGAGCTGTTTTTGGACCGCGTGCGGACAACGGTTAGCATGGCCAGCGCTGAGAGTTCGGTGCTGCCGACGGTGTTCATCATTGATCTGGACCGCTTCAAAGAGCTCAATGAGAGCATCGGCATTTCCGCCAGCGACACATTATTGATCTCGGTTTCGCGCCGCCTGCGCCGCCTATTGAAGCCGCATGACACGATTGCACGCATCGGTGGCGATCAGTTTGGCATTGTTTTGATGTCAGAGACCGAGCCCGGTAAAATCGCCAACTTTGCGGAACTCATCAAAAAAACAATCCGCTCGCCTGTCGACTTTGCCGACCAGAAAATCATTCTCACGGCCTCAATCGGACTGGCGACCATGACGCCGGTGCGTAGTGAAGCCGATGATCTGTTTGGCGATGCCGAGCTGGCATTGTACCAGGCGAAACGTTTTGGCGGTGACCGGGTTGAACCGTTCCGTCCCGCATTTCGCACCAGCGATACGAACCGGACGCAGATTGAGTCTGATCTGCGTCGCGCATTGGAGCGCGACGAGATATCCCTTGTTTATCAACCGATTGCCGACACCAACACAGGACAGGTGGCGGGCTTTGAAGCCTTGATGCGTTGGAACCATCCGCGCCGCGGTGAGGTTTTGCCCGGTGAGTTTATCGAAATTGCAGAGCGCACTGGCTTGATCAATGATCTTGGCCGACATGCTTTGTCCTCGGCGCTGAAACAGTTGATGGAATGGGACAGCCAAGTACCGGACTTGCCAATTTTCCTGTCGGTCAATGTGTCAGCCGAGCAATTCAAAAGCGGTGACTTTGCCCATGAGGTGGCACAGCTGACGTCTCGCTACCCGCAGCGTAGCCATCAATTACGTCTGGAAATCACTGAATCATGTGTGATGTCGAACCCTGAAAAGGCGGTTCATATGCTCAATCGCATTCGCGATCTGGGCGTCAGCCTTGCAATCGATGATTTTGGCACCGGTTACTCGTCGCTATCCTATTTGGCGCGGTTTCCGTTTGACGGGCTGAAAATCGACAAGTCATTTCTGGATATGGACAGAAACACCCGCGTCGCCATGTTGCGTTCCATGATCGAGATGGCGCACGCCTTGGAGATGATCGTGATCGCCGAAGGCGTTGAAGATAACGAAATTGTCGAGGAATTGCATGCGTTGGGCTGCGACTATGTGCAGGGGTTTGCTACCGGCCAGGCGATGAATGCTGAGGACGCCACAGCATTGATCAAGCGACAGAACCCGCTCATCGCAACCCGCAAAGCCGCAGAGTAAAATCCGCTTCGAGCTGCAAAAAAGGGCATGAATTTTGTCACGCGCGTCCAGCGTCACCAATGAAATTAGCGGTATTGATGCCGATATTGGCGAGCGCTGACGCGTATTTTTGATCATCGTCCATGCTCAGTACCAGTGATTTGTCGGCATCGACCACCAGCCACGAATTGGCCGCCATTTCGCTTTCCAGTTGGCCGCGCCCCCATCCGGCATAGCCCAGCAGGACGGTGTGCTTTTGCGGGCCAAAGCCGCTGGCGATCGCGCGTAACACCTGCACGGTAGACGTGAGGTACAGGCCGTTGCCGACATTGACTGTTGATGCTGTTTCATAGTCCGCGCCATGCAGCACAAAACCGCGATTGGCTTCCACCGGTCCGCCTTCACGCACGATGATGCGCGCGGTTTGCGCGTCCATGTTGATGACATCTTCTTCGGGCAGTTCTGTATGTGTCAGCAATTCGTCCAAGGTCATGGGTGACGGCTTGTTGACGATAAATCCGATGGCGCCAGCCTCGCTGTGGGCGCAGATATAAACCACAGAACCGGCAAACATATCGGATGCCATATCGGGCATTGAAACGAGAAATCTCGCTTCAAATTGCCCCCGCTTTTCGCCGGGTTTTTTAATGTCGGAAAACAAATCCATCAGATCAACGTATCAGGATTGCCGCTAATGACCAGCCGCTTGCAGCAGTCAATTGTTAATGTGCGTTCAGACTTATCACGAATATATGAGACATAGTGTCTTGCGCGCTCTGTTGATTGGGCACAGATGTTAGCAATGACACTATCGCGCCTTTCTCCATTTTTGGCCACTTGCCTCTCGCTGTGCATCGCGCAAACAGCGCTGGCAGAGACGATTGTCCACCATGATGGTGGCGTGGTGCAGGTATTTTTTGAGCCGGTCACGCCCGACAGCAAAAAAGTGCGGGGGGTAATCGCGTTTGACAATGAGCCGGGCTGGAAAAGCTATTGGCGCGACCCCGGTTCATCCGGCATTCCACCGCAGATCAACATTATGATCGATGGCCAATCGACCGAGCCTGAACTGCACTTTCCTGTTCCACAATGGGTGAGCGATGACTATGGCGGCTTTATTGGCTATGTCGGACAAACAAATGTGCCTTTTGAGATCGCGATCGAGCCGCCCTTGAAGGCGGATGCAACGATCAATCTTGATCTTTTTGCCGGTATATGCCGCGAGGTGTGCATTCCCATTGCCGGACACTTGTCGACCAAACTGCCGCACGCCTCCGCCGGCATGACAAGCATCGACCAGTTGCGCATTCAGCGCAGTTTTGATGCCTTGCCAAGCAGCACGCATCCCGGTGTTCGCGACGTGCGTGCACAGCAGAAAGCCGACGGACGTGTGGTCGTTACCCT
>JBAUIL010000020.1:0-5160 GCA_049682915.1 Ahrensia sp.
GCATTACTTTGATCGGTGGATCGCGTTGCAAGACCTTGAAAGGCAATAGCCTTCCTGCGCTCTTGCGCCTAACCACCGAGCAAATTAATTGCCACCAATTCAGTCAAATTAATAGGTCCTGACCCTAAACCGCAAGGCGGCGCTTTTGATAGGCGTCCAGCGTTTTGGCGATGATTGCCGCCGGATCGGTTTTCACCTCAAACTCCAACGTCACCGGCAGCACATGGGTGCGCTGTTTCAATTCGGCCAACGGACCGGACTGGTGGCTGAGGCGCACGACGTCTTTTTCGGTCGTCACCAGTTCGAGGCGTTCCTCATCAGCGCGGGCCATCAGGCTTTTTGCATCCGCCTCGCTATACATATGATGATCGCCGAACGATTTGGTCGCCGACAACCAGCAGCCGAAAGTCGACAAGGTGTCGTAGAATTTCTGTGGATCGCCGATGCCTGTGTAAGCGAGTACTTTCTTGCCCGAGATTTCACGCACATTGGCGGGTTTAAGCCGTGCGCTCATGACAGGCTTTGCGGCGCGTGACGCAGCGCGCACAACACGGTCTCCCCGATTGCCATCGCCAATGCGCAGCACAGCATCGGCCAGCCGCATCTGGTCCAGCAAGGGTGCGCGCAACGGGCCGGACGGCATGACATAGCCATTGCCGATACCGCGGCGCGCATCAACCGTGATCAAGGCGTAGTCGATATGCAGCGTGCGGCTTTGAAAGCCATCATCCATGATGATGAAATCCACACCCTTGTCGATCAGCAATTGCGCGCTTTTGGCGCGCTGGGCGGAAACAACGGTCGGGGCGGCACGTGCCAACAGCATCGGCTCATCACCCACCGAACGCGCCGTGTCGTGCTCCAAATTGACCAGATGCGGACGAATATGGCTGCCGCCATAGCCCCGCGTGACGAAGCCCGGCGTGTAGCCCAGACCGAGAGCAGCTTTAGCCATGGCAAGCGCTGTCGGTGTTTTGCCGGTGCCGCCAACCGTCACATTGCCGATGCATAAAACCGGTGCGGCAACGGCGGCAGGCTTGGCATGGTCCATGCGCCAGCGGGCGACCGCACCATACAGCCAAGCGGCGGGCGCAAACACGCGTGCGTTCCAGCCCGGTTCCTCAAACCAAAATGGCGGTGCTTCATTACCAGCCAATTTGGTTTCTCCGGACAGTCTCCGACATCGGGTTCACCGGGCTATCATCCGCCGCGTTCTGGTTACTATCGGGCATCAACGATGCTTTGACGACCAGCGGGCGCACATAGGAATCCAGCACCTGAAGCGTCTCACGCAGCGCACCTTGCATATCATTGACAACAGCCAGCGCATTGCGGTTCATCGCACGGCATGCCTTGGGGTTTTGCAGCAGCAGGTAAACCGCTTTTGCCAATTGCCGCTCGTCCTTGACGATCCGTGCGCCGTTGGCGGCAATCATCTTGTCATAGACCTGCTGAAAATTGGCCACATGAGGCCCGGTCAATACGGCGCAATTGAGCATGGCAGGCTCCAACGGATTTTGCCCACCCTGAATGGTGCCCAAGGAGCGCCCGACAAAACAGACTTGCGTCATCCGCAGATAAAGCCCCATTTCACCGATCGTATCACCGATGAAAATATCCGCGTCCGGTGACGGTACTTCATCGCGCGTTCTGGTGGAGACGGTGAGTCCGGCATCTGTCGCCTGCTTTTCGATTTGCGCACTGCGTACCGGGTGACGCGGCACAATAACCGTCAACAAATTGGGGAATGCTTTTTTGAGCACGATGTGGGTTTTGATGGCGGCGAGTTCCTCACCCTCATGGGTGGAAACGGCGGCCCAGACCACGCGCTCATTCAGTGCTTGAACGGTTTTGACAAGAACCGTGTCTTCAACCACGGGCAGCGGAACATCCACCTTCAGATTGCCTGTCACAGACACCGGGCGGGCGCCCAAAGCACGGAAGCGCTCAGCATCGGTCTCAGTTTGTGCGGCCACATGGGAGAAGTTTTCAAATAGGCTTTCAGCCAACGCCAAGCGGTTTTGCCAGCGCTTGAATGACCGGTCCGACATGCGCCCGTTGATCAGCACTTGCGGCACCCGCCGGGCGCCGAGCTCCAGAATTGTCATCGGCCAGATTTCACTTTCGGCGAAAATGGCCAGATCGGGTTTCCAATGGTTCAGGAAACGGCTGACAGCAGGCTTGAGGTCAAGCGGCACATATTGGTGGATCACACCGTCCGGCAGACGTTCGCCGGCCAGCTTGGCCGAGGTCACCGTGCCGGTGGTCAGCACCACCTGCAGACCGTTGTCACGCAGTTGGCGCACCATTTCGAACACGGCACCGGTCTCACCAACGCTGACCGCATGCACCCAGACCAGCGGTCCGAACGGGCGCTCAATATCCGATTTTCCGTAGCGTTCACCGCGACGCTCGTGCTGTTCCTTGCCGCGCGCCGCGCGCGCTGCAACGTACAGCCCGAGGAACGGATAGGCTGCCATGCCGACATATCGGTAGGTTTGTAACGCAGCACGCGCCCAGCGTTCACTCAACGGTTCTTCCTCTCGTCATGATCGACGGCCTCGTAGGCGCGATCTGTGATCGCATTAAGGCGCTCGGTCAATAGCGTGCGGGCCGCTTCCATGTCATCATTGCCCGCATCACGCGCCACAAAAACAGGTTCCCCGGTCAATATGGCAGCGCGTCCGAACGGCAGGTTCAGCGCTGCTTTATCCCACGCTTTGGCAAATATCTTGCGGCGCGAGCTGGCATAGGCTGTCGGGATGATGGGACGACCGGACAGTTTCGCCAGCGTAATGACGCCCATACCCGCCTGCCGCGCCGTGCCTTTTGGCACATCAGCGATGAAGGCGACTGACGCGCCGTCGCGCAATTTATTGCGCAATGTCATCAAAGCGCGGATACCGCCTTTTTCCAAAGTCTGCTGGCGTGAGCGCCCGCCAGAGCCGCGCAGCACCTCGATGCCCGCCTTGCGGACAATCTGCGCATTAAGCTCCGCATCGGCGGATTTAGACACAAGCATGGCGGATGGATGGCCCTCAACCGTCATGAAAGGCACCAGAAAATGCTGGCCGTGCCAGCAGGTGAAAATAAACGGTCCCTCGTCGCGTGCAAGGCGCGCGCTGACATCCGGCCGATTGTCCAGCACCAGGGGGTTGGTGACATTCACAAACCGCAGATAAGACACCAGAACGGTTGCGACCGCTGACGCGAAAACAGGCGACCTGACAAGTGCTATGCGAAACCGGCGCCAAAAGCGCTTGAGCGGGTTGGGCGGTCTTCCGGTCATCGGCGGCGCAGGCACCGACACGCCATCACGCGTGGTCAGATTCTGGATCTAACAGACGGTGCAGATGAACCACGAAGTAACGCATATGCGCGTTGTCGACTGTTTGCTGCGCCTTGGCCCGCCAAGCGTAGGCCGCACTTTCATAGTCAGGAAAAATACCGACAATGTCCATGGCGTCGAGATCGCGGAATGTGTTGTCCTGCAAGGAGTCCAGTTCACCGCCAAATACCAAATGGAGAAGCTGTTTCTTTTTCTCGCCAGCCATGTGCTTTCGATCCTCTATGCGCGATTGATTTTGGTTTTGAATAGAGGAAGGCTTAGCTGTCCGCAACACGTAACATCGGCTGCACAAGGGATGGATGCGCCGCAACCATGGCTGGTTTTTTCGGGTTTGGTCCGTTCAGCAACACCGCTTTGTCACCGGCCATTTTCAGCATACCACCGGTCTCGTGCAGAATGAGTGCTGCTGCCGCGATATCCCAATCATGGCTGTTGGCGCGGATGAATGTGCCGCCGAGCCTGCCGTCTGCGATCATCGCTATCCGGTAAGCCAACGAAGGCACATGGCCGTGGGCAGTAAAGTCAGTGTTTGTCTCATCGATCAACCGGCTGACCAGCGCGCCGCGCCCGGCGATTGCCATGGCAGCGCTTTGCTCTTGGATTGAAACGAGTGCGACACCGTTCTTGGTTGCGCCTTCACCGCGTGCAGCGGCGAAAGTCTGCTTCAAAACCGGACACGCCAACACACCGGCGACTGGCTTATCGCCTTCCACCACCGCGATCGAGACGCACCAGCATGCACCACCGCTAATATAGGCGCGGGTGCCGTCTATCGGATCCACAACAAAGGTGCGCTTGGCATTGATGCGATGTTGCGGGTCGGTATCGGTTGTTTCCTCCGACAGCCAGCCATAGGCGGGGCGGGCGAGCATGAGCGTTTTGCGCAGATAGTCATCCACCGCAAAGTCACCGGCGCTGACGGGCGAATTGCCCTGTTTGAACTGCACATCGAGCGCGTCATCATTGCCGAAATACCGCATCGCAATGTCGCTTGCGGCCTGCGCAGCGTCATGAATGAGCGCCAGATCCTCGCTGTAGCTCGCGTTTGACGCATCAGGTGCCTGCAAGGGTCATCCCCTCAATCATCAGGGACGGCGCAGCGGTCGAGTAAGTCCGGTCAATGTCGCTCGCCGGTACCATCCGCAGAAACATGACTTTGAGGTTGGAGGCGATTGTGACTTCAGAGACGGGAAACGCCAGTTCGCCATTTTCGATCCAGAAACCGCTGGCACCGCGGCTGTATTCGCCGGTGACCATGTTAACGCCCTGGCCAAAAACTTCGGTGACGTAAAAACCTGTGCCCAGAGATTTGATCATGTCCTCACGGCTGACCGTGCCCGGCTCCAACGACAGGTTCGTCGAGCCCGCAGACACAAAGGTGCCGGACCGTGAACCACGACCATTGGTTTGCAGGCCCAACTCAGCGGCGACAGATGTCGACAAGAACCAGTGACGCAGTATGCCAGCGTCCACCATGGTGAGTGTTTTACCCGAGACGCCCTCGCCGTCAAAGGGCCTGGACGCCGGGCCGCGCACCCGCGCTGGCTCATCAATGATTGTGATTGCACTGTTGGCGACCTGCTGGTCCATTTTGTCGCGCAGGAACGACGATTTGCGCGCCACGGATGCGCCGTTGATTGCGGCGGACAGATGCCCGGCAATGCCACGCGCAACACGCGGATCAAAAATCACATCGACTTTGCCGGTGGGCATTTTACGCGGCTTGAGCCGACGAACCGCCCGCTCGCCTGCCTCTTGGCCGACTTCAGCCGCAGACTTTAGATCACTGGCGTGGATGGCGCTGGAGTACG
>JBAUIL010000021.1:0-5357 GCA_049682915.1 Ahrensia sp.
GTCAGGGCAGGCATCCAGCACAATACCCAATGGCAGATCGCGTTGGGGCAAGCTCCTCAGGTTGTCGGTTTCCGCCGTGCTGGCGCCCTCGCTTCTATTTTTTCCTGAGCCATGTTCAGATTCAAAATTGGAGTCTGTTTTTGAATTTTGTTTGTGGCGTCCGGATTGGGACTCATTGGCGTCCATATTTTGTGTTTTTGTGAATATTTCCAATCGTTCATGGACGTCGACCCAAAGGTCCTCCAGTTCCTCGCAAAGGCTCTCAATCAACTGACGCGGCGCCGTCCGTGGAAGGCGCGCCATGATCTCTTGGTATATCTGCTGGATACGCCCCCAATTGCCCGGAACACCCTCCTCGATGCCAGCGTCGATCATCTTGACAATATCTCGGCGCAATAGTGTCAGGCGTTCCTTGGCGACCTTAAATGCGCGCTTTTCGGCCTGAACGGCCTCGGCAAGATCTTCGAATTCCTGGGCACGTGCGACGATCGGAGAGAGATCAAAACCATAGGCCTGCTCGACCTGGCCGCACCTGCCCTTGCGCGCATAACGTTTGCCGTTCGGGCTGTCCCTGCGAATGATCAGCCCACAATCGACCAGGACGGCCAGATGCCGGCGCAGCGTGGTAGGCGGCATACCATTGGCGCGCGCTATCAACTGCTCGTTTGAAGGCCATACGATCAACCCGCCTGCCCCAGAGAGCTCGCTGTCCGGGTGAAAGGACAAAAGCGCATTGAGAATGGCCAATCCACGGTCAGTTGCGCCTATGAGGTCCTTAGCTTCGCGGATCGACCGGAAGATCTTCCATTTCTCCACGACCGTTTCCGGTGCGATCGATTTTGCGGCCATCTGGCTCGCTATTTGGCCAATAGTCATTGGCCGCCGCCCAAAGGGCGTCGCTGTAATATGTGTCTGCATCTTCTCACTACCTATCGCTAGGCAATAGAAATTAGCTCGCCGAATAGACGCTAAGAGCTCACAAGAGCCTTGACTGTGATTCCGGGAAATGCGATTCTCTAGCTGCTAGACTTCTGAGAAGGGCTTCCGGACCACTAATTCGGGGGCCTTTTTCTTTGCCGGTTTTTCTCAGTCACACCACGTGACCAGTTCCTAGTCGCGTTCCTCCCCTGTTGTCCCCTGAAACTCTTCGTAGAGGCCTTCAAGGCGCTCTGCCAGAAATGCACCGAATTGTGACGCATTCTTGGACTTCAGCGCCAGCGTGAAGGCCTTACCACTGTCCTTCGTCGAGACCTTAACGCCCTCTGAAACGTTCCAGACCTTTTCCGCAACACGTTTTGACGCAGGTTTCTTTGTTCTGGACGATTTGAGTCCATCAATCAGAACTGCGAATTGTTGGGTTGCTTCCACTCCGAGAAATTCATCGCTTTCGATCAGGACAAGCGCATGCTCCGCCTTTGTTGGTTGGAGAACAAGCTTTTTCAGCTCCTCCCACCGGTCTCGGCCAACTCCCTTGGCCGCACCCAACGCGTCCAAGACGGCATCCGGGATTATCTCGACAACAGACAGCATGCGAGAAAGAAGCGTGTCATCAATCGTCAGTGCCGTCTTGATGGTCGACTTATCGATTCCAGACTCCAGAAGACGCCGGGCATAGGCAGCCTTTTCGATGAAGCTCAAATCTTTGCGTGCCGAGTTTTCCTGCCCTTGGGCGACAACATGAGCAATCTCTTCCAACGGCTTTACGACAGCGCGAACCTCACGGCCCAGCGCTTGCGCTGCGCGGACGCGGCGATGGCCAAAGACGATGATGTAGCGACCGCTAGAGGTTGGATGCGGACGGACAAGAACAGGAACGAGCTGTCCAACTTCTTTGATGGCAGTCAGCAATTCCCGGTCCTTCTCCTGATCCTCACCGATCCGATCTGCATAGGGAGAGGGGTCGAGCTTGCCCGGATCAAGCAATACAATCGTATCGCCCTCCAAGACACGCATTGAGTTCTCTGCAAGATCGTCGAGAGACTGCATCATGGACCGTGATGCGCCACGTCGCGCATAATCCACGCGCGATCCGGAATTCTCGGTCACATCATCCGGCTTGGGGGTATGAGAGCCCAAATTTGTCAGAAGATGCTTCCTAGCCATGGTTTTCACCTGAAATAAGGTACATGTTATTGAATAGACGTTGTTTTTTGCCGATTTGCACGGCTGTCAAATTTCGGATCATTTCCGGCCCCATGCTTTGTGAATCAAGCCGGTGATTTCGCCATTGACGGCATTGAGCGATTCTACGGCACGATCATAGGTTGACCGGACAAACTGCGCGCGCTCGACTTCATAGACTGTCTGCTTTGTGATACCCGCATCGGAAATGGCGGTGGATTTCACCATCTGGTTTGCCAGCATACGGTTGTTAAACATAGCCTGCATAAAACCGACCATCTGTGCCTGGGGTCCGTCTGTCGCTTCATAACGGGTAACGAGAAAACGAAACCAATCAAGTTTGACCTTGGCACCAACACCTTTGATGGATTGGAGAATCCCACCGAGCATAAGGAGGAACTGGCTCATGCTCATGATGTCCAACATCTGCGGATGCACCGTGATCAAGACGGCCGTGGACGCGGTCAGCGCTGTCAGTGTCAGATAGCCAAGCTGTGGAGGGCAATCGATCACGACAACATCATAGCGATCTTCAACTTCTTTCAACGCACGTGAGATCCGTGTGAAGAACAGCTTTCCTTCCTGCGAATTGGCTGCGGCCAGCGGGGTCTCATATTCATATTCTTGGAGTTCCAAATTGGCTGGAACGATATCAAGACCCGGAAAATTTGTTGGCTGAATGATCTCTGTGATCGAGCATCGCGTATCGTCATATCGAAGTGCTTCAAACAAGGACGGATTCTTGTCGAGCTCTGGCTGAATACCATGAAGGGCCGTCAACGACGCCTGGGGATCCAGATCAATCGCCAAGACACGGTGCCCCGTCAAGGCGAGATATTGTGCGAGATGGGCTGTTGTGGTTGTCTTGCCAGATCCACCCTTGAAGTTGACGACCGAGACGACTTGCATATGCTCGCCTTCGCGGCGACGGGGCACATAGTTTTTCACGTCACTGCGGCCATGCTTGTCCAGATACTGGCGGATTTCCAGCATCTGCTCGGCGGTGTAGGAACGACGTCCGGACGATGACACCGTTGGAACAGGACCCTTGCCATCCAGGTGCAATTTCTTGATGTGGTTTTGCGTTACACCAACGAACTCAGCGACCTCCGCAAGAGAAAAAAGGCGGAGGCCTTTCTGTGCATTCGGCGGGTACTGTTCCATCCGGAGCATATTGAGGCGATCTGAGATCAACTCGCCCTGCCGGATGATTTCCTCGTCGAAATCCATCATGTCGTGCTGCATAACCAATTGCACCGAATTTTCGCATTTCGTGAAATAACGCTTTTCCCAAACCATCACGCGGGAAAGCGTTATTACTATGAGCGATTCCGGTGGTCGTGCAAGCGATATTTGGTTAACGAATTCTTAACACAGTTTTCGGGGTCAGTCGTCACAGCGCAAGAAAATACATATATAATTATTATTTTTCAATATCTTAAGGTACTAGGGCGCCACGACTGCTGCCCCAAACTACCCCGGCAGTTCTGACGGGACATGCGTCAACACTCGAAACATCAGAACACGCTTCAAGTCAAAGAATCGCTCAACGTGCAGATGGAATCGCCGCGACTCAGCGCTGCACCACCCGAATCGAGGCAAGCTGTCTGACGCTTGGTTCAACGATACATCACTCCACGGCAGTTCTGCCGGGATGATCATTTCCGCCCATTAGGCCAAAAGCCGCAAACCCAGTTCATGATCGGGAGCACGCACCATGGCAACAGTGCCAAATGACCATCTGCAGACAATAATGGCAAGCTTTGGGCTGGCCTCATGAGCACTGTGTCGTCCCATGCGCGCCTGGTGCGCAAGCTGCATGAAGCGCTGGGCGAAGCGATCTCGGCCGCGCTCGATGATGACCAGGTCGTTGAGGTGATGCTTAACCCGGATGGCCTGTTGTTTGTCGAGCGGCTGGGGCAAGGGATCGCGCCCCTAGGCGCGCTCAAGCCTGGCGCCGCCGAGATCATCATCGGCAGCGTCGCCCATGCGCTCCAGACCGAAGCGGATGAAGACCGTCCGATCATCTCCGGGGAACTGCCAATTGGCGGACACCGCTTCGAGGGATTGTTGCCTCCGGTCGTGAGCGCACCGAGCTTCACCATCCGCCGGAGAGCCTCCCGCCTGATCCCGCTTGATGATTACGTGGCAAGTGGCGTGATGAACCGGCTGCAGGCGAAAACGATCCGCAGTGCCATCCGGGACAGGATGAACATTGTCGTCTCCGGCGGCACGGGATCGGGCAAGACGACGCTTGCCAATGCGGTCATTGCCGAGATTGTCAGAGCGGCGCCAGAACACCGTCTCCTCATTCTCGAGGACACAGCCGAGATCCAGTGCGCTGCCCAAAACGCGGTGGCACTGCACACGACCGATAGTGTCGACATGGCGCGGCTTCTCAAGAGCACCATGCGGCTGCGGCCTGACCGGATCATTGTCGGCGAGGTGCGCGATGGCGCAGCGCTGACGCTGCTCAAAGCCTGGAACACAGGCCATCCCGGCGGCATCACCACGATCCATGCAAACAATGCCCACTCAGCGCTTCGTCGGCTTGAGCAATTGACAGCGGAAGCGAGCCAACAGTCCATGCGCGAGGTGATCGGCGAAGCGGTCGATCTCGTCGTCTCGATCGAACGCACATCGACGGGCCGGCGCGTGCGCGACGTCATGCGCGTCGGCGGCTTCGAGCATGGGCGCTACCAGACAGATCATCATTGCCAGATCGACGAGGACAGTCATGCAGCATAGGTTTCTCAAATCCGTCAGCCTCCGCGCCGTTGCACTCTCAGGCGGCGTCCTTCTGACAGGCCCGGCGCTTGCAAGTTCCGGCGGCGGCTTGCCCTGGGAGGGGCCGCTCCAGCAGATCCAGCAATCGATCACAGGGCCTGTGGCCGGCTTTATCGCACTTGCTGCCGTGGCAGTTGCGGGCGGCATGCTGATCTTCGGCGGTGAACTCAATGATTTTGCGCGGCGGCTGATGTATGTGGTTCTCGTTGCAGGCATTCTTCTCGGCGCCACCCAGATTGTCGGATTGTTCGGCGCGACCGGCGCCTCGATCAGCCTTGCCGCTCAAACGACCGACTATGCGTCGGCGGCGCTGGTCTGGGCAGAGGACGGAAATCATGGCTGACAACGCCATGCCGTCTGGCACTCAGCTCACCACATCCCGGATCCATCGCGCGCTTTCGCGACCCAACCATCTGATCGGCGCGGATCGTGAGCTGGTGCTTCTGACC
>JBAUIL010000022.1:0-19566 GCA_049682915.1 Ahrensia sp.
CATTTCTTCGCCCGGCTTATCTGGAAAGAAAGCCGGTTTGACGCCTTGGCGGTCTCGCCGGTGGGTGCGCAGGGAATCGCGCAATTTATGCCGGGTACCGCAGTGTTGCGCGGCCTGGCTGACAGTTTCGACATTACCCAAGCGATACCGGCATCGGCGGAGTATCTGGCAGAGTTGAAAGCGAAATTCGGCAATCTGGGTTTGGCGGCCGCCGCTTATAATGGTGGTGAAGCGCGGGTGATGAATTGGCTTGGCGGTCGCGGTTTTCTGCCGCTTGAAACGGAAAACTATGTGCTGACAATTACCGGTGAGCAGGCCGATGTGTTTCGCAACCGGTCGCGAACCATCCGCGATCTGCCGGTGGAACCGGATAAGAGTTTTGCAGAAGGGTGCCGGCGCTTGCCGATCATTGAAACGCGCAGTCCGGCCATGGCGCAAACATTAAGCAAGCCTTGGGCAGTCCAGGTGGCAGGGCATTTTAACCGCGCGGTCGCTGAGCGTGCCTGGCAGCGCATTGAGCAGCGCTACCGGCCGGTGCTGGAAGGCTTGCCCCATGCAATCAGCCGCGCACCGACCCCAATGGGCCGCCGGTCCATTTATGCGGTGCGGGTTGGTGCGGACAGCCGAGATGCCGCCAATGCCATTTGCACCCGTTTGCGCCAAAATGGCGGATCTTGCGTTGTGATGAAAAACCGCTGAGCGTGTTCAACTCAAATAGTCGATGATGGGACAGTCGGGGCGCGAATCGCCATTGCACGCGTCGACCAGATGGCTCAATTCATCATGTAGGCTTTGCAGCTCGCGTTGTTTTTTGCGGATTTCAGTCAGCCTGTTGGCGGCGATCCTTTTCACCTCAGCACTGCTGCGTTCGTTGTCTTTATAAAGGCCCAATAATTCACGGCATTCATTGACGCTGAACCCGAAGGCACGGGCGCGCCGGATGAATATGAGCTTGCGAACGCTTGTCTGATCATAGTCGCGATAGCCTGCTGACGTGCGCCCGGGCGGTTCTATCAACCCAATATCACTGTAGTAGCGGACCGTTTTGACCGGCAAATCTGATAATTGCGCTGCTTGTGAGATATTCATGGGCGCCCTGTTGACCTTCTAGCTGCTGGAAGGTCTAGGATCAAATCCACTTTAAAGCAAATCTAAGGACTGCGGATAAGAGATGACGAGCACTGCTACAGAAAAATCAGCCACGCTTTATCGAATGGTCATGAGCAAGCACATGTGTCCGCATGGCTTGAAGGCGAAGGACTTGTTGCAGCGCTATGGGTTTGATGTTGACGACCAGCACCTGACGTCGCGCGATGCGGTTGACGCTTTCAAGGCGCAGCACGACGTCAAAACGACGCCGCAAGTTTTTATCGATGGCCAGCGGATCGGTGGCTTTGATGATTTGAAAAAACATTTGGGTATCCGCGTTCAGCCCGCCGATGCGACGACCTACCAGCCGATAATCGCGTTGTTCAGCGTGGCGGCGCTGTTGGCGGTTGCGGTCACCTGGCTGGTGCGGGACACTTTGTTTGTCGGCCAAACCGTGGCTTGGTTTATCGCTATTGCGATGGTGCTCTTGGGGCTGCAAAAACTCCAGAACATCGAAAAATTCGCGACGATGTTTCTCAATTATGATCTGCTGGCGCGGCGCTGGGTGCGTTATGGCTATATCTATCCGTTTGTTGAAACGGGTGCGGGCCTGTTGATGCTGATGGGTGTGCTCACATGGCTTGCTGCACCGGCTGCGTTGCTCGTTGCGGGCATTGGTGCGGTGAGCGTGTTCAAGGCGGTCTATATTGACAAGCGGGAACTGAAATGTGCTTGCGTCGGTGACAGCCGCGTACCACTGGGTTTTGTCAGTCTGACCGAAAACCTGATGATGATCGGTATGGCGCTGTGGATGCTGTGGCAGATCTGAGGTCTGGCCCAAACAAAAAAGCCGCTGGCGAACCAACGACTTTGTCGCGCTATATTCAAATGACCAGTCACTGATGAGTAACTGGAGCGGGCGAGGCGATTCGAACGCCCGACCCCAACCTTGGCAAGGTTGTGCTCTACCCCTGAGCTACGCCCGCTTATGCTGCGAAGCAGCACCGCGGCTATATGCTTCAACTCAATGGTGATTGCAAGTGCTCTTTTTGGGTGCGGGGCGCACTTTTTTGCTGTGGTGAAAGTTTACTGCATCAAAGGCTTTAGCAGGCGTTCGGCTTGGTTTTGTTGGTTTCTACCTATATCGGTGTGGATGATATGCCTTCAGCGCAGGGGAGCGTGCTTTGCCGAAAACCAGTGATGATCTGTTTGCCTATCTTGATGGGCTGGGTATTTCCTATACCAACCGTGAGCACGCGCCGGTATTCACGGTCGCCGAAGCGCAGCAATTGCGCGACGGAATTGCAGGTGGCCACACCAAAAACCTTTTTCTCAAGGACAAAAAAGGCCGCTACTTTCTGCTCACCGTTGGGGAAGTGGCTGAGATCGACCTCAAGACCATTCACCAGAAAATCGGGGCGCAGGGCCGTGTTTCGTTTGGCAATCCCGACGCCCTGATGGGCTATTTGGGCGTTGTGCCCGGTGCGGTGACCGCGTTCGGTGTTTTCAACGATACCGGCAACAATGTTACCCTGATTTTTGACGACGTGCTGATGGCGCACGATGTGATCAATGCGCACCCGCTGCGCAATGATGCGACGGTGTCGATTGCGCGCGATGATCTGGTGGCTTTTGTCGCGTCACTGGGTCGGCCTGTGCGCATTGAGGCTTTGTCGGAGCGGGCTTGAAACGTGCCGCCTGAAAAGCGACATACAGATGACGAAATGATGAGAGACGCACCGATGAGCAATGATAATCCTTTTGCACCGCAAGGCCAAACCACTGGCTACGGCCAGCAATCAGTCGGTTTTGGCGACGCGCCCGGCATAACGCCTGCAGCAGTCCAACCTTTAGGTCAAGCGGCGCCAGCGGGTGACTTGATCAAGGATACAACGACCGCGCAATTTCAGGCAGACGTGTTGGAGGCATCGCGCGAGCAGCCGGTGCTGGTGGACTTTTGGGCACCATGGTGCGGCCCCTGCAAGCAGCTGACACCGGCGATCGAAGCGGCGGTGCGCGCGGCGGGTGGCAAGGTCAAGCTGGTCAAGATGAATATTGACGAGCATCCGGCGATTGCCGGACAGCTCGGGGTGCAATCCATCCCCGCCGTGTTTGCGTTTTCCAATGGTCAGCCGGTTGACGGCTTCATGGGCGCGAAGTCTGAAAGCGACGTCAAAGCATTTATCGACAAAGTGCTAGCGGCATCGGGCGGCAAGCGGGCCGAGGCGGAAAAGCAAGCGATTGGTCAAGCCTTGGAACAGGCGGCGCAGGCCGTCACCGCCGGTGACCTGAACGCCGCCGCGCAGATTTACGCGATGGTTTTGCGGCAATTGCCGCAAAACGCTGACGCCTATGGCGGTATGGCGGGCGTCATGGTCAAGGCCGGCCAGGTGGAGCGGGCACGCGAGATGATCGACCAGGCGCCCGACGGCATGAAAGATCATCCCGCGCTGAATGCGGTTGTGGCGCAATTGGCGCTCAATGAGAAGCTCGCAGCCATCGGTGATCCCGCCGCGCTTGAGGCCCGGCTGGCAACGAACGCAGATGACCATGACGCGCGCTTTGACCTGGCCCAGATTTATAATGCCAAGGATGAGCGTGACGCGGCAGCGGATGCTTTGCTGGCAATCATGAAGGCGGATCGTTCATGGCGCGACGATGGTGCACGCAAGGAATTGCTGACGTTTTTTGAAGCATGGGGTCCCACCGATCCGGCAACGGTTGGCGCACGGCGGAAATTGTCGAGCATTTTGTTCAGCTAAGCGTCGTGATAGATCCGAATACCGGTAAGGCGCGGCTTGCCAAGTGGACGTTGCGCCCCATGTGACTCACCAACAGACCTGTTTGGGGCGGGTCGGAGGCAAGTGCATGAAAATTGGAAACGCCAGCTATCGCAGCGCGGATGATCTGCCGGATATTGTGCCGGTCTTTCCGCTGTCAGGCGCGCTGTTACTGCCCGACGGGCAGATGCCACTCAACCTGTTTGAGCCGCGTTATCTGGCGATGTTTGACGCCGCTTTGGCAGGCGCCCGGATCATCGGCATGATCCAGCCTGCGTTTGACGGCGATTCCGGTCCTGCCCATCACCCCAATCTGTGCAAGGTAGGGTGTCTGGGCCGCATCACCTCCTTCAGCGAAACACCCGATGGCCGCTATGTCATCACCCTGCAAGGCATTTGCCGTTTTCGGGTCCAAGAAGAAATGACGGTCAAAACCCCGTTCCGGCAATGTCGTGTCATGCCCTTTGAGATGGATCTACATGAGCAGCCTGATGCGGGTGCTGATGTGGACCGTGACAGCCTGCTCCAAGCGTTCCGTAGCTATCTCGATGCCAACAGTCTGGATGCGGATTGGGAAAGCGTGACGCGTGCCAGCAATGCCACGCTGGTCAATGCCTTGTCGATGATGTCACCCTACGGGCCTGCGGAAAAGCAAGCACTATTGGAGGCGGTCAGCCTGAAGGCGCGCGCCGAAACACTGGTTGCCATTACCGAGATTGCCTTGGCGCGTGACAACGAAGACTTTGCACGCACCCTGCAATAACGTTACAAGTCGTGCCGGTGAGGACGCAGGGGAATGCGCTTGATGGCCGATGATGATCACGACAACAGTTCGACCGGTGACGATGCGGGCGCTATAGACCCGCAATTGTTGTCGCTTCTTGTGTGTCCGTTGACCAAGCAATCGCTGCGTTTTGACCGTGAGGCCGGAGAACTCATAAGCAAGGCCGCAGGTCTGGCCTATCCGGTGCGTGGCGGCATTGCGATTATGCTGCCATCAGAGGCCCGTTCGCTGGATGAGTGATGCGGGCCTTGACAAGAAAAAGCCGGGCGATGCGCGCCGTGAGGCGCTGGTGCTTGCTGCAGCACAGGCCATTTGGATTGATGGCTTTGCCGCCAGTAGCCTTGCAAAAATTGCCGCGCGCGCTGATGTGCCGGTAGGCAATGTTTATTATTACTACAAAACAAAAGCCGATATCGCTTTGGCGGTCGCGGACCTGTTTGTTGCGCAAACCCAGTCGCTGATTGATGAGATCACTGCGCAGTCGCCCAAACCGAAGGACCGATTGAGCCTGCTGGTTGAGAAGCTACGGGCGAGCCAAGCCGAGCGTGTCAAACACGGTTGCCCGATTTATACCGCTGTCAAAGAATGCGCCCGCCAAGCCCCGCAGGCCTCTGCGCGTGCCGGGCAGAGTTTTGAATTGCTCACCGGTTTTGTCGCCGATGAGTTGAAGCGCAGTGGTGTGCGGCCATCTATCGCCAATTTGCAGGCGCGCAATTTTGTGGCCACGTGGCAAGGGGGCATTGCGCTGTCGCATGCGCTCGGCGAAAGCCCGATCCTCGCCGAAGCTTTTGCGCGCATGGAACGGCTTGTCAGCTAGCCTAGCCTCAGCCGGAAATGTTCTAAATCGCCCGACCTTGCAGAAGGTTGGGTGTTGATCCGGTTAGGCCAGCCGCTTGCTTGATGAAAAAATTCTTGGCCGACGGCATACGGTCGACCAGACCGAGCCCGAATGTTCGCATGGCGCGCAGGGGACCGATATCGTTGGAAAACAGGCGGTTCAGCACATCGGTGGTAATGCCCATTTGCACGGTATCAAAGCGCCGCCATTGCTGGTAGCGTTCCAACACATCCAAAGCGCCGATATCCTGGCCCAGCCGGTGGGCTTCGACGACTGTTTGCGCCAAGGCGGCTGCGTCTTTGAAGCCGAGATTGAGCCCTTGGCCGGCGATTGGATGGATGCCGTGGGCAGCGTCACCGGCCAGCGCGAAGCGTGGTTTGACGAAGTCGCGTGCCAATGTGAGACCTAGCGGATAAGCGCGCCGCGTACCGACCAGTTTGATTTCGCCCAGCTGCAGGCCAAAGCGCTGTTCCAACTCGAAATCGAAAGTGAATTCGTCAGTCTCGACCAGGCGCTTGGCGTTCTCGGTCGACTCAGTCCAGACAATTGATGAGCGGTTGCCCGCCAGCGGCAAAATCGCAAACGGACCCGCGGGCATGAAATGCTCCACTGCCTGGCCGTTATGGGGCCGCTCATGCTCAATGGTGGCGACAATGCCCGATTGGCCATAGTCCCAATGGACGGTTTTGATACCCGCCATGTCGCGCAGGCGCGATTTGACGCCGTCGCAGGCGATCAACAAGCGGGTTTGGACGGTGCGGCCATCGCCCAGTTCAACGGTTTTGACCGCGCTGGTGTCATCGCTGAAAAACCCGGTGACTGGCGTCGATTGAAGCACGGTAACATTGTGGGCGGCGCACTGTTTGCGCAAAGCGCGCACCATATCGACATTGGCCAGCATATGGGCAAACGGCTCGCCGTCGCCAACATCGCCTTCAAAGGTCAGAAAGACCGGGCGGACCGGCTCGCTGGTCCTGCTGTCAGTGACGATCATGTCGTTGATGGGTTGGGCGACGCCTTTCAAATCGTCCCAGCAATCCAACTCGCCCAGCATGCGGCAAGCCGCGGCGGCAATCGCGGATGACCGCGTGTCGTTTTGCCAGACACCTTCGGGTGCCGCATCTACTACCATCACGCTGATGGAGGGCGCGTTTTTGGCAATCGCCAGCGCCGTTGCCAAGCCGACATATCCAGCGCCACCGATGAAAACGTCAACGCGTTCCGGCAGGGCTTGTTTGGCTCCTTTGACAGGTTTGGATGGCATTGCTTTTATCCTTTTTTGTGGCGCTTTGGGCTTGCGCCTTTGGTGACTTTGTTATCAACCACAGGCCTTAAAGTTAATATAGACATCCGCTGGAGCAAAGTCATGTACGCGCCGATGGACGAATTGTTGCAGACGCTGGATCTGACAGCGGTTGACGGGGAAGCAGCGCTGTTTGAGGGCCGGAGCCCGCAGGCGGGCTGGCAACGTGTTTTCGGCGGTTTGGTCATCGGCCAGGCACTGGTCGCTGCCCAGCGCACCGTTCGTCCTTTGCGGCATGTGCATTCACTGCATTGCTACTTCATGCGGCCGGGTGACCCGAAAGTGCCAATTCGTTACAGCGTTGATCTGATGCGTGATGGCGGCAGTTTCTCAACACGCCATGTGGTCGCGCTGCAAAACGACAAGCCGATTTTCTCGCTGCAAGCGTCGTTTCAAATCGATGAGCCCGGGCTGGAACATGCCTTTGAAATGCCGCAAGGCGTGCCCGAACCCGAATCACTGATGAGCGAAAAAGAGCTGATTGCCGGTTTCATTGATGATGTGCCGGAAAATGTGCGCCGCTACTGGGGCCGTGCGCGCCCCATTGAACTGCGCCCCGTTTCACTGACCCACTATGTCAGCCGGGATAAACTGCCGCCCCGCCAGGATGTATGGCTGCGTGCGACAGGCTCCGTGCCCGACGACCGGGCCATTCAGGCAGCGCTGTTGGCCTATCTGTCTGATATGACTTTACTCGATACGTCACTGTTTGCGCATGGACGTTCGATTTTTGATCCCGCTTTGCAGGTTGCGAGCCTCGACCACGCCATGTGGTTTCACCGTTCGGACCCGTTGGATGATTGGCTGCTTTATACGCAGGATAGCCCCAATACATCGGGTGGCCGTGGTTTCACACGCGGTGCGTTGTATAACCGCAAGGGCGCTCTCATTGCGTCGGTTGCACAAGAAGGCCTAATTAGGCCCCGTTAACGCCTAATTATTAGGCAATTTTTGAATTTTGATTATTTTTTGATCGCGCCGCCCCCTCCTGAGGGGGTCGCAGGTCTCATACGATCTGAAATATCTCATAGTTTCAATATCTTACATTCAATTATTCGAACTGGCACGGCATGTGAATACATTTTGGTGACGCGAGCGCCGGGGGACGGTGCGACTGTCGGGGCGGCCATTTGCATGGTGCAAATCGGCTGGGACCATCAAACAGGGAATAAAACGCATGAAAATTGTCATGGCGATTATCAAACCCTTCAAGCTGGACGAGGTGCGTGAAGCGCTGACCGGTTTGGGTGTTCAGGGCCTGACCGTGACGGAAGTCAAAGGTTACGGTCGTCAAAAAGGGCATACTGAGATCTATCGTGGTGCGGAATACGCAATCAGCTTTTTGCCGAAGCTGAAAATAGAACTCGTTGTCGATGATGACCTCGTTGAAAAAGTGATTGAAGCAATCACCGGTGCGGCGAAAACCGGCCAGATCGGCGATGGCAAGATTTTTGTCCATTCAATCGACCAGGCTGTTCGCATCCGTACGGGTGAAACCAATTCGGAAGCGCTTTAAGCGCCTCAACGTTCAGGAGTTTGAACACATGAAATCGATTATTTCACACAAAAGCCTTGGGCTCGGCTTTGCCGCTCTCGTTGCTTCAACCGCGCCGTCATTGGCGCAGGACGCTGCACCTGAGTTCGCGCTGGCCGCTGACACGGCCTATATCTTCAACACATTGTTGTTCCTCATCGGCGGCTTCCTCGTTATGTGGATGGCGGCTGGTTTTGCCATGCTGGAAGCGGGCCTGGTGCGTTCAAAGAACGTTTCCATGCAATCGCTCAAGAACATCGCGCTCTATTCAATCGCGGGCATCATGTATTGGGCCATCGGTTACAACCTGATGTATACCGGCGTTGACGGCGGCTACATTGGCTCGTTTATTCTCGGCTACGGTGCTGACCCTGTGGGCGGCGACGCGCTCGACACTGGTTATTCAACCGCGTCAGACTGGTTCTTCCAGATGGTGTTTGTGGCGACTGCCGCGTCCATCGTTTCAGGCACGCTGGCTGAGCGTATCAAGCTGTGGCCTTTCCTGATCTTTGTGGTCGTACTGACTGGTTTCATCTACCCGATCGCCGGTTCTTGGCAGTGGGGCGGCGGTTGGTTGTCTGAAATGGGCTTCTCCGATTTCGCCGGTTCAACACTGGTTCACTCTGTGGGTGGTTGGGCTGCACTTGCCGGTGCCATTCTGCTCGGCGCACGCACAGGCAAATACACCGAAAACGGTGTGGCACCGATGCCGGGTTCAAACATCGCGCTAGCAACATTGGGCACATTCATTCTGTGGCTGGGTTGGTTCGGCTTCAACGGCGCGTCACAGCTCGCCATGGGCACAATCGGCGACGTTTCAGACGTGTCACGTATCTTCGTGAATACAAACATGGCTGCTGCCGGTGGTGTTGTGACAACAATCATTCTGCTGCAAGTGCTGTATAAAAAGGTCGACGTGACCATGGTGCTCAACGGCGCTTTGGCTGGCCTCGTCTCGATCACAGCGGAGCCATTGGCGCCAACCGTTGCAGGTTCGATCCTGACCGGTGCCGTCGGTGGTGCGATTGTCGTGTTCACCGTACCATTGCTCGATAAATTCAAGATCGATGATGTTGTCGGTGCGATCCCTGTTCACTTGTTTGCAGGCATCTGGGGCACATTGGCCGTCGCATTCTACACCGGCAACTGGGTTGCACAGATCACAGGTATCGTTGCTTACGGTGCGTTCACATTGATCCTGTCATTCGTTGTCTGGGCCATCCTGAAAGCTGTCATCGGCATCCGTGCTTCAGCTGAAGATGAGATGATGGGCATGGACAAAGCCGAAGTGGGTGTCGAAGCCTACCCAGAGTTCAAATAAGTTACCACGCAGCGGGCCGCATAGTTCTCCTCCCTTAAGACTGGCCCGCTGCTCCCTATCCCGTCGTGGTGGCAACACCACACGACTTGCCCGGCACCTCCTGTGCCGGGCTTTTTTCGTTGTACGCTGCGTTCATGGTTAATAGGGCCTTAACCATCGCCGCTTAGGCTCATGCTGACGTCTTTTTACGACAGGGCAAGTTATGAGCATTGATCACGATGGATTTGAACGCGCGGGCCGCGGGTTTGACGACCATTATGGCGACCCGCACGACCATCAATTGTCGATGGGCGGTTTGCTGCGCCGCCAATTGGGCATGGCGGCTGGCGTTGCTGTTTGGCTTGTCGCTCTTTTCATCGTGCTGTCGCTTGCCAGTTGGAACGCGGCAGATCCGAGCCTGAGCCATGCAACCGATAGCGCTGTGTCGAACTGGATGGGTTTTGCCGGGGCATCGGTGTCGGACCTGCTGATCCAGTTTTTCGGTCTTGCCGCTTTGGCGCTGCTCTTGCCCATGTTTTTTTTGGGCCGTGCTTTGTTTGCCCAGCTGCCGTTTGGCCCGGCCGGTCCCCGTGCCGGTTATTGGCTTGGAGGAGCGGTGGCAAGCGCCGGGTTTGTTGGCCTTATGCCGATGCCGCAGGGCTGGCCTTTGCCGGTCGGCCTTGGCGGCGTTATCGGTGATGTTGTTCTCAAAATACCTGGTGTTTTCTCCGGCGGGTTTCCAGCCGGCTTTGTCGCCTTGGTTGCAGGTGTGATTCTGGCGCCTTTAGCCGTTTGGCTGTTGATGCGTGCTTGCATGGTGCGTTCACTTTCCTCTGAGCAGGTGTCTGATGACAGTTCCTTTGATAGCGATGATGAGGAAGATGGGGTGGGCCGCCTTGTTTCGATCGGCGCTGTTTTGCACGCCGTCTATTTGCTGCGTTCACGAATCAAGAAGCTGCTGCCTGCAACAACCCCTGCCAGCCGCACGCGCGGTGCTTCGGTTGCGCCAGCGCGCGCCGGGTCGCGTCGCGAGCCAGGCTGGGATGCGCCCGTGAGCGCCTATGAAACCGATGTGAATTTTGATGAAAACTTTGGGGACGACAACGCATTTTCTGCCGATGGCGCAGCTCCTGACGTTGATTGGGGTGTCGACGCCGTGCCAGCGCCCTTGATCCGGACTGATAATCAAGCGCGGGGCGTTTCACCATCAGCAAGCCCCGCCGTGCCTGCGTCAAACCGTGTTGTTGGTGCTGTCGCGCAGCCCAAGCCGAGCGTGCGTGTTCAGCGTGAAGCGCAGCCTTCGCTGCTTAGCGACGGGTCGTTTGAATTGCCGTCTCTGCATATTTTGTCCGAGCCCAAAAAGCTGGTCAAAGATGAATCGCTGTCGACCGATGCGCTGGAACAAAACGCCCGGCTGCTTGAAGGCGTGCTGGATGATTTTGGCGTCAAGGGCGAGATCATCGCGGTACAACCGGGCCCAGTCGTGACGCTTTACGAGCTGGAACCCGCACCGGGCATCAAATCATCACGCGTGATCGGCCTGGCTGAAGATATTGCACGCTCCATGAGCGCGATTGCAGCGCGTGTGGCCGTGGTGCCGGGACGCAACGCCATCGGCATCGAATTGCCCAACGCCAAGCGCGATACGGTCTATCTGCGCGAATTGCTGTCGTCGCAGACTTACGAAAAGTCCAAGGCCAAGCTGGCTCTGACACTGGGTAAAACCATCAATGGCGAGGCGGTTATTGCCGATCTGGCCAAGATGCCTCACCTGCTGGTGGCCGGTACAACCGGTTCGGGCAAGTCGGTTGCCATCAACACGATGATCCTGTCCTTGCTCTACAAGCTGTCACCGGAAGAGTGCCGCTTGATCATGATCGACCCCAAAATGCTGGAGTTGAGCGTCTATGACGGCATCCCACATTTGCTGACGCCCGTGGTGACAGATCCGAAAAAGGCGGTCGTCGCGCTTAAATGGACCGTCCGTGAGATGGAACAGCGCTACAAAAGCATGTCCAAACTCGGTGTTCGCAATATTGACGGCTACAATGCGCGGGTCAAAGAGGCGGAGAAAAGCGGCGAGGAGCTGACACGCACCGTGCAAACTGGTTTTGATCGCGAAACAGGCGAAGCGATCTATGAGAGTGAAGCGCTTGACCTGCAGCCAATGCCATACATTGTCGTCATCATCGATGAGATGGCGGACCTGATGATGGTCGCCGGTAAAGACATCGAAGGCACCGTGCAGCGTCTGGCACAGATGGCGCGCGCCGCGGGCATTCACGTCGTCATGGCGACACAGCGCCCCTCGGTGGATGTGATCACCGGCACGATCAAGGCGAACTTTCCGACGCGTATTTCTTTCCAGGTCACATCAAAAATCGACAGCCGCACCATTTTGGGCGAGCAGGGCGCCGAGCAGCTTCTGGGCATGGGTGACATGCTGTATATGGCCGGTGGCGGGCGCATTCAGCGTGTTCATGGCCCGTTTGTGGACGATGGTGAGGTTGAGGACGTCGTCAAACACCTTAAATCGCAAGGCGTGCCGCAATATCTCGAAGCGATCACCGAAGATGATGATGACGAAGATGGCGCAGGCGGCGGTGGTGCTGGTGCGGACCCTGCCGGTGGCATGGGCGACAGGGACGACCCCTATGACCAGGCCGTGGCCATCGTGTTGCGCGACCGCAAGGCGTCGACCAGCTACATTCAGCGCCGTCTTGGCATCGGCTACAACCGCGCTGCCAGCCTGATTGAGCGGATGGAAGATGAAGGTGTCATCGGCCCTGCAAACCATGCCGGCAAGCGGGAAATAATGGTGCCCTCGGAAGAAGAGCGAATCGCGGGCATGTAATCGACGAATTTTCGCCGCACTACGGCCAAAAAAGCCGTCTACGGCACGTTCAATAGAAGTGAGGTGGTAACGCCATGATCGACAAGATGAAGAAAACGACATTTGTGCGCGTCGCACGCCGAACACTCTTGGCAGGCGCATGTGGCTTTGCTTTGGCTGCCATGTCGGCTGTCGGGGCGCCGGTTTCCCACGCGCAAGCGCAAGGGGCCGCCGCACAAAAGATTGCCAACCATTTTACCCAGGTCAAAACGATGATGGGTGAGTTCGTTCAGTTCGGGCCAAGCGGCGAACAAACCGGCGGCAAATTCTTTATCGAGCGTCCGGGCCGGGTGCTGTTTCTGTATGAAGAGCCATCCAATATCCGCGTTGTCTCCGACGGCTCAACGGTTGTGGTCAACAACAAAAAGCTCGACACATGGGATACCTATCCGCTGGCACGTACGCCGCTCAACCTGGTGCTAGGCGATTCAATCGACCTCAGCGGTAACAAAGTTCAGTCAGTGCAGGAAAGTGACGATCTGACCACGGTTGTGGTGCAGGACAAGCAAGTGTTTGGTGACAGCAAAATCACCATGATGTTTGACCCTGCCAGCTATGATCTGCGCCAATGGACCATTCGCGATGCCAAGGGCAAAGATACGACCGTGATGATTTTCAACGTCGAGGAAGGCGTCAAATTCGGCAAAGACACGTTTAAAGTCGACTATGACCGGATCAAGGCTGCCCGTGGCAATTAAAACGTCTTAGCATCAAACATGTGTGCAAGCGCCGCTCTCATCAGGGCGGCGCTTTTGTTTGGCGGGGTGATGTGGTTTCACTGCAACCAGTCCTGTGGAGTTCGCCTCAATGTCTTTTTCAATCGCGACCTGGAACATCAATTCGGTGCGGCTGCGCCGTGGCTTGGTGGAAGACTTTCTGCGTAGCCATCAACCCGATGTTTTGTGCTTGCAGGAAACCAAATGCCCCAATGACGCTTTTCCCTCTTCGGGCTTTTCCAAGCTGGGTTACACCCATCAGGCGATCAACGGCCAGAAGGGCTATCACGGGGTTGCGACCCTGTCGAAATATCCGATCAGTGATGTTGTGCCGCGCGATTTTTGCGGTGTTGGTGACACGCGCCACATCTCGTGTGTGGTCGATTTTGACGGTTTCAAAACCCGTATTGAAAATTTTTATGTGCCCGCAGGCGGTGATGAGCCGGACCGCGATATAAATCCGAAATTCGGCCACAAGCTGGATTTTCTGGAAGAGATGAAAGAGATCGTTGCGGAGCCTGGTGCTGCTGATGGCGCTATTCTGGTCGGTGATCTGAATATTGCGCCGTTGGAAAATGATGTGTGGTCGCACAAGCAATTGCTGAAAGTGGTCAGTCATACGCCCGTTGAAGTCGAAACCTTGGAAGCGCTGCGCACAGGTGGAGGCTGGCTTGATTTGATGCGCCAGCACACGCCGGAGCCTGAAAAGATTTTTACCTGGTGGAGCTACCGTGCGCGCGATTGGGATGTGTCAGACCGCGGCCGCAGGCTGGATCATATTTGGGGTTCGGCCAATATGGGGCCTATGTTGCGCAGCATCGACATTGTGCGTGAAGCGCGGGGTTGGGAGCGGCCATCCGACCATGTGCCAGTGATCGCGACTTTCGCGCGGTAATCCATCACGCGGAGCTGCGGAAGCGGCTTTCCATGCGGCCGATGTCATTGAGAAACTGGCCAAGCCGGAGTGACAGTTTTGCGTGCAGCAGCGCAGCTGTGTGTGGATATTCTTCGAGCATCCGACGGAACAGATTGCGGTTTATGCGCAGTGTTTGTGTGTCCTGCGTGGCGGTTGCCGTTGTCAGCCGGTTGGTTTGGGTGATCAAAGCCATTTCACCGAGAATATGGTTTGCACCAACGGTGCGCAGCTCAACATCATCAGTGCCCATGCGCCGCGTCAGCGAAACGACGCCATCAATGACCACAAAGCCGCAATCGGCCAATTGTCCTTCCCGGTACAGTGTGCGCCCGGCACGAAAATCCATCTGCTCGGCACCGAAGGCCAACAGGCGCAATTCATCATTGCTGAGATCCGACAGGATTTCAACGGAAGCCAAAGCGGCGATGTCACGATCCAACGACATGCTAGAGCCTTTGCGGTTCTGGTTGCATCAGCAATAAAGTCGCTATGGCTTAACCGTCATTGATCAAGGGCGCAATTTATAGCCACCGCTTTCGGTGACAATAATCGATGCATTGGATGGATCTTTCTCGATTTTTTGACGCAGCCGGTACACATGGGTCTCGAGTGTGTGCGTGGTGACGCCCGAATTATAGCCCCACACCTCTTCCAGCAAAGTATCACGGGTGACGACCTTCTGGTCGGCGCGGTACAGAAATTTGATGATCGATGCTTCTTTTTCGGTCAGGCGAATTTTCGCGCCGGTGCCGTCAATCAGCAATTTCTGACTTGGTTTGAACGTATAGGGACCAACCGCAAACACCGCGTCTTCGCTGTGTTCATGCTGGCGCAGCTGGGCGCGGATGCGCGCCAGAAGGACCGCAAATTTGAACGGTTTGGTGATGTAGTCGTTGGCGCCCGCTTCAAGCCCCAAAATCGTATCGGAGTCGGTATCATGGCCGGTCAGCATGATGATCGGTGCTTTGAAGCCGCCTTTGCGCAGGACCTTGACCGCTTCGCGGCCATCCATGTCCGGCAGGCCCACATCCATAACCACCAGATCAATCATCGCCCCGCGTGCAACCTGCACACCCTTGGTCGCGGTGCCTTCCTGCAGAACGTCGAACTCTTCATAAAGCGAGAGCTGGTCAACGAGAACCTCGCGCAGTTCTTCGTCATCATCGATCAGCAGAATTGTTCTTGTGGTCATCATATACTCTTTTGATTTGTTTTATGTGCCCATGCTAACCAGAAACGCACGCTGTACAACTAATTTTGATACACGTTGCGTCAAGGCGGTGTGAGGCGATCGAAATGAACTATCACAGTCTCGTTACTATCCGGCGGGCACCGGGGACGGGTTCGACCCGTGGTCATGTTATCGCCGGGCACCACGCAATGACCTGCGCGTTGGGCCGTTCAGCGTTGAGCGTCTTCAAACGCGAGGGCGACGGTGCGACACCCGCGCCTATAATTATGCGTGCCCAATGGGGCTATTTCCGCGCCGACCGGGTGCGCCGGCCGCGCACGGCCATTGCCATGGTTGCAACGGCAACGGATGATGGCTGGTGCGATGCACCCACCCATCCCGCCTATAACCATCCTGTGCGGTTGCCGTTTGCCGCCTCCCACGAGGTGATGATGCGCGATGATGAGCTCTATGATATTTGCGTGGTGCTGGACCAGAACCGCCCGCCTAACGCGCGCAAACGCTATGGCGGCTCGGCCATCTTTTTGCATTGCGCCAAGCCGGGCCTGCCACCAACACAAGGCTGCATCGCGTTGCCGCGCAAGCAGTTGCTCATGCTTCTGGCGCGGATGAACGGCGACACGCGGCTTGTCGTAGAGCCCTGATCAGAGCGGTTTAAGCGTTTTGCCGTTGAGGCCGCCCATGCGGCACACTTCCACCCACTCGTCGGGCTTTACCGGTTGCACGGAAAGCCGCATGGAGGTGACCAAGGACATATCCGCCAGCGCTTCATTGGCTTTGACCTGTTTGAGCGTCACAGGCGTGGGCATGTCACACACCGCTTTGATGTCGACGCATTCCCAGCGCTCGTCATCGGTGGTGGAATCGGGATGAATTTCTGCGCAGACCTCCGCGATACCGACCACTTCCAGGCCTTCATTGGAGTGATAGAAAAAGGCCTTGTCGCCGATTTTCATCGTGCGCATGAAATTGCGCGCCTGATAATTGCGGATACCGTCCCATTCTTCACCGGCATCGCCTTTGGCCTTTTGCTGGTCCCAGGACCATTTGAAGGGTTCGGATTTGAAAAGCCAATATTGGGTCACGATCGTTACGCTCGCAGTTGTTTAAAATGGTTTATTCCGTTGTTATGGGGCGCGATAGCAGCGCGGCAATGGTCTCGTCGACGCTGGCGCGCTTTTCCAATATGCCGTCCACAGCTTCAATCAGCGGAGCGGCAATTTTTTGGGCGCGCACAAGATGCGCGGCAACCGATGCGGTCAATGCGCCTTCGGCGAGCTTCAGATTGTCCAGACTGTCGCCCCGGCCAATCGCAATGCCATAGGCGAAGTTGCGTGATTTTTCCGATGAGCAGGTCAACACCAGATCGCCCATGCCCGATAGTCCCGCAAGCGTTTCAGCGCGCGCGCCCAAGGCCGTGCCAATGCGTGTCAGTTCGGCGAAACCACGCGCGATAATCGATGCCTCGGCGCTGGCACCCAGTCCCTTGCCGCGGGCAATTCCGACAGCGATGGCAAGCACGTTCTTCAACGCGCCGCCTAGCTCCGCGCCCAGCACATCGTTGCTGGCATAGCAACGCAGCGTATCGTTGGACAGCGTTTGACACAGCTGAAGCGCTGCAGTCTTGTCATGGGCAGCGATGATGACGGCTGTCGGCAAAAAGCGCGCGACATCAGCGGCAAAGCTCGGCCCCGACAAAACGGCGATGGAGCGGTTTGGTGTCAGGTTGGCGATTGCTTGCGTCATCGTTTGGCTCGACGCCCGGTCGATGCCTTTTGCGCAGGAGACAAAAATGGTGTGTGCCGGTGCGTGCACATCGCACCGGGTCACCATCGATGCCAGTGTTTGGGCGGGCACACACAGCAAGAGAATGTCAGCTGTCTCGCAGGCTTCGGCCAAGCTCGCCGTGGCCTGCATTGATGCGGGCAATGTCACGCCGGGCAAGTAATGCGGGTTTTGGTGCTGATTGTTGATCGCCGATACCAGCGCCGCGTCGCGTGCCCACAAGGTTACCTGGTGGCCCGCCCGTGCTTCATTGGCCGCAAGCGCGGTGCCCCACGCGCCACCGCCGATCACGCCTATATGCACCGGCTTGTTCATGCTTTTGCGCCCCGCTTGCCGGAGCCGATCAACGCTTCGGCGTTTTCGTCCAAGGGCCAGCGTGTGCGGATAGGTGCGTCCAGTCCGCTGCGCGTGCCTGCCTCAAAATGCTCCAGCCCAGCCCAGGCAATCATGGCTGCGTTGTCGGTGCACAAAGCGATGGGCGGGGCGGACAAGGTGAAACCAAAATCATCACACAGTTCATCAAGTGTGTGGCGGATTGCTTGATTGGCGGCCACGCCACCGGCAATCACCAGCCTTCGGTCAATGGCTGGATACGCCGCCGCAAAGCGTTTCATCGACACTGCGATGCGCTCCGACAGGGTTTCGGTGACCGCCCGTTGGAAGGAGGCGCAAATGTCGTCGACATCGTCCGGTGTCAGCGGTTGGCAGGCGGTTGCGGCTTGGCGGATGGCCGTTTTCAGGCCGGAAAAGGAGAAGTCAGGCCGTGCTGCACCACGCAGCGGACGCGGCAGGTCAAAGCGCTTGGCATCGCCCCTGCTGGCATGTTTTTCGACTTGTGGTCCGCCGGGATAGGGTAAACCAAGCAGTTTAGCGGTTTTGTCAAACGCTTCACCCAGCGCGTCATCAATGGTGGTGGCATAGCGCTCATAGCGACCCAAACCATGCACAGCGATGATTTGGGTGTGGCCACCGGAAACAAGAAGCAATAAATAGGGAAATGCCAAGCCATCGCTCAGCCGTGCCGTAAGGGCATGACCTTCCAGATGATTGATGGCGATGAAGGGCTTGCCGGACGCCAACGCCAACGCCTTGGCTGTCATTGAGCCAACGATCAAGCCGCCGCCAAGGCCGGGCCCTGTTGTCGCTGCGATGGCGTCTATCCCATCAAGCGTTATGTTGGCGTCTTGCAGCGCGGCCATCACCACACCATCCATCTTGTCGACATGGGCACGTGCTGCCAGCTCCGGCACCACGCCGCCATAGGGCGCATGGTCGTCGATCTGGCTGTAGACGATATTGCTGGCAATCAAGCCATCGGGCGAGGCACCGGCATGGCCCGACACAATGGCGGCTGCGGTTTCGTCGCAACTGGTCTCGATGCCTAAAATCGTGGTCATGGCGTTTTATTGCTTCACATGCTTGTTTCGCCCGCCTGTCTTGTTTGCGCACCCAATGGTGGATTGCAGCGCAGCGAGCAATTGGCTACGAGCGGGTAACATGGAATGAGAAGGAAGCAAACTGTGATAGCGAGCGCTCAAACAATCAAAATCGGCACGCGCGGAAGCCCGCTTGCCCTGGCGCAGGCGCATGAGGTGCGTGCCCTGCTATCGGCAGCGCACGGTATTGCGGAAGATACGATCGAGATATGCGTCATTTCCACCGCCGGTGACCGCATTCTCGACCGCCCCCTGTCAGAGATTGGCGGCAAGGGCCTGTTCACTGAGGAGCTGGAAGCGCAGCTTATCGACGGGCGCATTGATATCGCGGTGCACTCATCGAAAGATATGCCAACCCAATTGCCGGACGGTCTGGCGTTGACTGCGTTTTTGAAGCGCGAAGATCCGCGCGATGCTTTCATTGGAAAGCTGGCGCCAAAATTGTCGGACATGCCGGAAGGCTCGGTTATCGGCACATCTTCGTTGCGCCGCCAGGCGCTGGTTCGCCGTGCACGGCCTGACCTGACCGTGGTGGGTTTTCGCGGCAATGTGCAAACGCGGTTGCGCAAATTATCCGAAGGCGTGGCTGATGCAACGCTTCTGGCCAATGCGGGCCTGCGGCGTCTCGGCATGGCCGATGTGATCACCGATCTGATCGATATGGATGTGTTTCCGCCGGCACCGGGTCAAGGCGCAATCTGCATTGAAGGGCGCAGCGGCGACGCGCGCACGGACGCTCTGGTCACGCCGCTCAATGACATGGCGACGCAATTGGCTTTGCAGTGTGAGCGCGCGTTTTTGGGTGCGTTGGATGGGTCTTGCCGCACACCGATCGCCGGTCACGCGCGTATTGATGGCGACACGATGGAGCTGAAAGGCACCGTGCTGACGCCGGACGGGTCGATCTCCCATGACATTGAGATGAGCGGACCGGTGAGTGACGCGGAAGGTCTTGGTCAACGGGCCGGTGACGCGATCCGCGCCAAGGCGGGAAGCGCGT
>JBAUIL010000023.1:0-7292 GCA_049682915.1 Ahrensia sp.
GTTGCGCGGCGCATCCTGTGTTGGGTTGAAAAAGACCAGCCAATCGCCGCCGGTGAGCGCTTCGGCCTGATCCGCTTTGGCAGCCGCGTGGACGTTTATCTGCCCGATGGCGTCAAGCCGCAGGTGGCCGTTGGCCAAACCGCAATTGCCGGCGAAACGGTGCTGGCAAACCTCGCACCAACCGACAGCGCGGCAGCGACTATCCTCACAAGGATAGACTGACATGTCGATGGATGACGCCTTTCCGCCGTTTGAACCCGATGGCCCGACCGGCCCCGAAAAGCACGACCGCAAACGGCTGCGCGATATTCCACTTCGCTTTGTGCTGCCCAATATTTTTACCGTATTGGCCATCTGCGCGGGCCTGTCCGCAGTCCGCATGGCGTTTGAACAACGCTTTGAGATGGCAATTGGCCTCATACTTGTCGCGGCTCTGCTCGATGGGTTGGACGGGCGCGTAGCACGCTTGATGAAGGCGTCGTCCAAATTCGGCGCGGAGATGGATTCGCTGGCGGATGCGATCAATTTCGGCGTGGTGCCTGCGCTGGTGTTGTATGTGTACGTGCTGGATGAGGCACGGCAGTTCGGTTGGATCGCCGCGTTGATCTATGCGATTGCATGCACTTTGCGCCTTGCGCGTTTCAACGTCATGGCCGGTGATACCGATCGGCCGAAATGGCAGCAGGCGTTTTTCATCGGCATTCCCGCGCCAGCAGCGGCGGCCTTGGTGCTGTTGCCGGTTTATCTCGGCTTCCTGGGCGTCTCGCCGGACTGGGAAACCGCGTCCGTGGTCTCGGTTTACGTCATCATTATCGGCTTTTTGATGGTGTCGAACCTGCCTGTCTGGTCCGGCAAGTCCTTCGGCACGCGGGTGCCGCGCTCCTCGGTCATGCCGATCATTTTGGGCGTTGTGCTCTATGTCGCGCTGCTGGCCAATTTTACATGGACAACGCTGACTGTAAGCGCCTTTGCCTACATGGCGTTCCTGCCGTACTCGGTCACCATGTGGCGCAAGGCGGCGGCGCGTGCCGCAAGCGAAAAAGCGGAAGCTTAGGCGGCTTTACCGTCTAGACCCAGTTGCTGCGCGATGACCTTTTGCGTCGTCACATAATCGGTCTTGCCGGAGCCCAGCACCGGAATATCGTCGACATGAATAATGTCCGACGGCACCATCAATTCGGTCACCCCGTTGGAACGCGAATGGCTGACAAGTTGCTGCTTGTCGGGGCGCGACAGTGTGGTCGCGACGATAATGCGCTCGCCCTTGCGCTTGTCAGGAATACTGATCGCGGCGTGGCGTTCTTCCGGCCACAGCGATTGCACCAGCATTTCCACCGCGCCAAGTGATACCATTTCGCCGGCGATTTTCGCGAACCGCTTGGCCCGCCCGCGGATTTCGACAAACCCCTCGCGGTCAATGTGCACAATGTCACCGCTATCATGCCAGCCGTCGCCTATCGGTTGCAGTTCGCCCGGTCGGTCAGCGGTCATGTAACCCATCATCACGTTCGGCCCGCGCACCCACATGCGCCCACCGGTTTCAATGCCTTCCACCGGCTCAAGCCGCACATCTATGCCCGGCAGCAATCGCCCCACGGTGCTTGGCCGGGTGTGTGTGCGGGTGTTCACAGCCACAACCGGTGCTGCCTCGGTCATGCCGAAGCCCTCCAAAATCCAGCAGCCAAAGCGCTCCATGTAAATTTGCGCCGTTTCAGGCTTCACGGCTTCCGCGCCTGCCACAACAAAGCGCAGCGAAGAAAAATCATCGTCCTTCGCTGTCCGCGCATAGCCACGCAGGAACGTATCGGTGCCGAACATAATGGTGGGTCGCACTTTTTTGGCAACGGCGGGAATGAGCTTGTAGTGCAGCGGTGAGGGGTAGAGGAACAGTTTGACGCCATAGAACAGTGGCAAAATCGTTCCACCTGTCAGCCCGAATGAGTGGAACACGGGCAGCACGTTGAACAGGCAGTCCTTTACCGAGATATCCACCCGCGCTTCTGATTGTGCCGCATTGGCGTGAATGTTGCGGTGGCTCAGCACCACGCCTTTAGGCGTGCCTTCCGACCCGGAGGTAAACAGGATAACCCCCGCTTTGTCTGCGTCGACAGGCTCAATCGGCTTTTGCCAAAGCAGCGCGGCTGCTATTTTTTCAAACGCGGTGATGCTTTCACGCAGCTCTTCAAGCCAGATAATTGTCGTTCCGTTTGCCTCGATGGCGTCAACCACCGCTTCCAGTTCGGCTTTTTCGATGAAAGCCTTTGACGACAGCACGGTCTTGATCGCCGCCGTGTTGATGGCGGAGACAACAGTGGACGGCCCGGCGGTGTAGTTGAGCATGGCGGGCACACGCGCGCATGATTGCAGCGCGAAAAATGTCACAATCGCACCATTTGCGTTGGGCAACAGCACCCCCATTGCCTCACCGGTTTTCGACATGGCCGCAAACCGCTTACCCAGCACCCGCGCGCCGATCAGCATGCGCTTATAGCTCAATTGCCCGGTGACCGTGTCTTCCAAAATGGTGCGCGAAGCGCCGTAGGTTTTGGCTGCGCTCACAATGGCGCGAAACAGGCCTATGCCCGTATCAGTCGTGGCAAAGCGCGTCAGTGCCATCTGGTCAAACAGGGCGTTGGCTGCAGTTGTCTGACCGTTGCCCGCCTTGGCTTTCAATGAGGCGATGGTTTGCGCAGGCAAGGTATAAAATGTCAGGGCCGGAAACCGTCGGCGCGGTGCTTTTTCAGCCGCAGTGTATGACGAAGGCAGGAACCGTCCGCCGCGCATGTGAACAGGCACGATTTGCGCGCCCGATTTGCGCGCCAGCAAGGTCACCGCACGGAACAGGCGGAAATTTTCGTCGTTGGGTTCGACATTTTCAGGGAAGTAAACCGCGAGGCGGCCTTTGCCCTTGAGGTGCCGCACCAGACGCCGGTTGCGGATCATGTGGTCTTTGTCAAACACCACAGAGCGCGCCAGTGCCCGATAGGTGTCGACAAGCCACGTTTTGGCAGATGGAGGATCGAGAACATGCAGCGTGTCATTGGGCAGGAGAGCTAAAAGCACCGCCGCATCCAGCTTGGATTGCTCGGATATAGCGTAAATGACCGGCCCCCGCGTTTTGGCGGTACCGATCAGCCGATGCGCGTCAATGCGATAGATGATTTTCAGCGGGGCGTAATGGACTGCCTGTCGCCACGAAATGTCATGGCGGATCTTGACCAAGACAACGAGGGCAAAGAAAGCCGCCAGCGCTAAGGCCAGCACGACAAATAAAACCATCTTCATTCTCCCAAACGCGCGCAATGCACGCGTCAGGTGATGTTAGGCGTCCGACCTGTGGCGTCAACAGGCAAGATCGTGCGCCACCAACTTAGGGGCAGGCCCTTACGCTGGCATCTGGTAGCTGAGCCACTTCTCGGCGCGCACATCCCAAATTTTGCCGGTTTCAGTCACCGATGGCGCACAAATGGGGATGATTTTTGCGGCCACATCCGCGGCGCTTGGCAGGGTGTCCGCGTTTTCACCGGGCATGGCTTGCGCGCGCATGTGCGTGCGTGTTGCGCCGGGGTTCACACTGTTGACGGTAACCGAAGACGCAAGCGTTTCATTGGCCCAGGACCGTGCCATGGCTTCAACGGCCGCCTTGGTCATGGCGTAGCCGCCCCAGAACGCTTTGGAAGAGTGCGCGGCACCTGAACTCATAATCAGCGCGCGCCCTGCATCCGATTGGCGCAACAGCGGATCGGTAGACCGCACCAAGCGCCAGACCGAGCGAATGTTTACATCGATCAGGTCCTCGAAATTCTTGGCCTTGATATGCGATATCGGCGAAATTGTGCCCAGAACACCGGCATTGGCTATCATGATGTCGAGCTTGCCCCAGCGCTCGGCGATGACGCCGCCCAACCGGTCAATGCCTTCCATGTCTTTGACATCCAGCGGTACAAGGGAGGCTTCACCCTTGCCATCCGCTTTGATTGCATCGTCCAGCTCTTCCAGCCCGCCCTGGGTGCGCGCAACGGCAATCACATGGGCACCACATTGGGCCAACTGCAAAGCAAGTTGGTAGCCAATGCCGCGCGACGCGCCTGTGACAAGGGCAATCCGGCCCGAAAGATCAGGTTTAACAGTCATGATTAACTCGTTGGCTTAGCGCGATTTATTAGCCAGCAGCGGCAACTTGCGCACATTGTCTTGACCGTCATAGTCCAACAGACGGCTTGGATAGGAACCGGTAAAGCACGCATCGCAGAATTGCGGCTGCTCGCTGTCGCGGTTTGCTTCGCCAACTGCACGATAAAGCCCGTCAATCGTCAGAAACGCCAATGAGTCGACGCGAATGAAATCCGCCATCTCTTCAACGCTCATGCGCGACGCCAAAAGCTTGTTCTTCTCTGGCGTGTCCACACCGTAAAAGCACGGCGACATGGTGGGCGGCGACGCAATCCGCATATGCACCTCTGCTGCGCCCGCATCGCGCACCATCTGCACGATCTTTTGGCTGGTTGTGCCGCGCACGATGGAGTCGTCCACCAGCACCACACGCTTGCCTTCAATCACACTTGGATTGGCATTGTGCTTCAGCTTCACGCCCATATGGCGGATCGCATCGGTCGGCTGAATGAAGGTCCGGCCCACATAGTGGTTGCGGATGATGCCCAATTCAAAGGGAAGGGCAGCGCCTTGCGCAAAACCAACCGCAGCAGGCACACCACTATCGGGAACAGGCACGATAATGTCAGCATCCACCGGGGCTTCACGCGCCAGTTCCGCGCCAATCGCCTTGCGCACGTCATACACGTTGCGCCCTTCAACCGAGCTGTCAGGCCGCGCGAAATAGACATATTCGAAAATACAGAAGCGGCTTTTTTGCTGTTCAAACGGAAAATGGCTTTCAATGCCGTTCTCGGTGATCACAACAACTTCGCCCGGCTTGAGATCACGCACAAAGCGCGCACCCATAATATCCAGCGCGCAGGTTTCAGACGCTAAAATCCAAGAGCCATCCAGATCGCCCAGCACCAGCGGGCGAATGCCCAAAGGATCGCGGCAACCGATCATCTTTTTTGACGACAGGGCGACCAGCGAAAACGCGCCTTCAAGCCGGCTCACCGCATCATTGAATTTGTTGAGCAGGCCTTTCTTCTCGCTGGTGGCCACCAGATGCAGCAAGATTTCTGTGTCGGATGTGGATGAAAAAATTGAGCCGCGCCGCTGCAGGTCGCGCTGAATGTTCATCGCATTGGTGATGTTGCCATTATGCGCCAGTGCCAGACCACCGCCTTCCAATTCGGCGAAAAACGGCTGGACATTGCGTAGCCCACTGCCGCCGGTGGTGGAGTAGCGCGTATGGCCGATCGAGCGGTCGCCGGGCAGTTGGTCAAGCACGGATTGGTCGGTGAAATTGTCGCCGATCAAGCCGACGTGGCGTTCCACATAAAACTGTTTGCCGTCAAAGGAGACGATGCCCGCGGCTTCCTGGCCCCGGTGCTGCAGCGAATGCAGGCCCAGCGTCGTAAATGATGCAGCATCTGTGCGGCCAAAAATACCGAACACCCCGCATTCGTCATGAAAATGGTCGTCGCCTTCATGGATGTCATCGGGGGCGGTATCAGTGTGCATGATCAGCTCTCAGTTCCTGCTTCATCGTCTCCGGACAGGACGGAATCCATATTCTCAGGCAGCAGGTTCACCAGAGAATTGGCCACGCCCTCAAGAAACGGCTTTGACTTCGCATTGTCAATCCAGGCGATTTCACGATCAGCCGCAAAAAAGCCAAGAAACCAAATCGCGACCGCGCAAACAACAATGCCACGACCGATGCCAAAAAGCGCACCCAATGTGCGGTCCAGCGGACCGATGCGGCTGTCAACGATAATGTCTGCCATGCGCATGGTGAACCATGTAGCGACAATCAACACGATGAAGAAAACAGCCGCTGCCGCAACCGCCTGCGCAATCAATTCGGAACTGACATAGCCCTGAACAAACGGTGTGAATACCGGAAACAGATAGACCGCGGCAATGGCTGCGACCACCCATGAACCGATGGATAGAACCTCCCGCGAAAAACCGCGCACCATCGCGAGCACCGCTGAAACTAACACCAGCACCAACACGGCACCATCAAGCAAAGTGATTGGCATGAATATCGTCCCCGATTTGCACCGGGCTCCTTGGTTGCGCCCCTGCAGCTGCGCACAGCGTGCAGTTTAACCCGTCATGTCCGTTTCGGCATCGCGCGAAAGTAGTTTTCCACCGGCGATACGCGTGACCAGATCAATCAGCGTTTCAATTTCCGTCAGGCTCGTTTTCGTGTTCCCATCAACATCCGCGCTTGCCTTTGGCAACACGGCTGCACCAAACCCCAGCTTTTCAGATTCCTTGATCCGATGACCGGCATGAGAAACCGGACGGACGGCACCTGATAGGCTGATTTCGCCGAAATAAACACAATCTGATGGAAGGGCAAGACCGGCAATCGATGAGACCAGCGCCGCCGCAACCGCAGCATCGGCGGCAGGCTCGGAAATGCGATAGCCACCCGCCACATTCAGATACACATCATGCTGGGCAAAGCGCACGCCGCAATGGGCTTCCAGCACGGCGAGCACCATTGCCAAACGCGACGAATCCCAACCGACAACCGCGCGCCGCGGCGTGCCCAACGGTGATGGTGCCACCAGCGCCTGGATTTCAACCAGCACGGGCCGTGTGCCTTCCATGCCGGCAAATACCGCCGCACCGGGCGCATTCTCGCGCCGCTCACCCAAAAACAGCTCTGACGGGTTTTTTACTTGTCGCAAGCCGCTCTGCAGCATTTCAAAAACGCCAATTTCGTCGGTCGGGCCAAAGCGGTTCTTCAAGGCGCGCAAAATGCGGTAATGATGGGTGCCATCACCCTCAAACTGCATCACCGCATCCACCATATGCTCCACCACGCGCGGCCCGGCAATCTGGCCGTCCTTGGTGACGTGTCCCACCATCACAATGCATGTGCCTGAGGATTTGGCGTAACGGATCATCGCCTGCGCCGATGCGCGCACCTGTGTCACCGTGCCCGGCGCGCTTTCCACCGTATCCGTCCACAGTGTTTGCACGGAATCCAGAATGACCAGATCAGGCTTGCGCTCCAGCGAGGTGAGGGTGGCTAAAATATCCTCGACATTTGTTTCAGCCGCCAGTTGCACATCGGTTTCGGCGGCACCCAGCCGCTGCGCACGCAGCCGCACCTGCGCGACCGCTTCTTCGCCCGACACATAAATGACGTGTTGGCCGCCGCGTGCCAGCGC
>JBAUIL010000024.1:0-6964 GCA_049682915.1 Ahrensia sp.
GATTCGTTCCCTTGGGGTTCTGAGTGTTAACAAAAAACGGGGTTCGGCGGCGGGTTATGGTTAATGGCAGGTTAATTTTTCTGTTCCGAATCAAGGCGCTAGCGGCTTGTTGGTTTGGGTGTGGGTAAAGGTTAACGCTGGCGCGTGGTTGGCGGTGCGGGCGCTGTTTGGCGCGGTCTGTATGTAGTCAATTTCACATCTGAAAGCCCACATCTGGTACTCAACCTGTGCGAGTCCCGATTCGTCAGCGATTCGTTCCAGACTCGTTCTGGTTGTTAATGGTTGCCGCCCTGTAGTTGCGCTGCGGCAGATAAAAGCTGTGTTTTGCAACCGTGGGTGTGCCGTGCGGCCCTGTTTTTAGCGCCGGTTTGGCCTATGTTTATGGCAGCGTCGAAATGAGCCGGACCCATGACTATGTTAACGAAAAGTGACCAGCCGGTTTTTTCCGGCCACGACGTCACGGCGATTTTGGGCCCCACCAATACCGGCAAGACGCACCTCGCCATTGAGCGGATGGTTGCCCATGACAGCGGCGTCATCGGCCTGCCTTTGCGATTGCTGGCGCGCGAAGTTTATGGGCGCATCGCAGCCAAGGTCGGCAAGGCCAATGTGGCGCTGATCACGGGCGAAGAGAAAATCAAGCCATCTGGCGCGCGCTACTCGGTCTGTACCGTCGAAGCGATGCCGCGTGAAACGAACGCGTCATTTGTCGCCATTGATGAGGTGCAACTGGCGGGCGACCTTGAGCGCGGACATTTGTTCACCGACCGCATTTTGAATGTGCGCGGTCGCCAGGAGACTTTGCTGCTGGGTGCTGCCACGATGGCGCCGATCCTCAAGAAGATGCTGCCGGGCATTTCCATCGTCACCCGGCCACGCATGAGCCATCTTGCGTATTCCGGTGAAAAAAAGATCACGCGGTTGCCGCGCCGCTCGGCGATTGTCGCGTTTTCGGCCAGCGAGGTGTATGCGATTGCCGAATTGATCCGCCGTCAGCGCGGCGGGGCGGCAGTGGTGATGGGGGCGCTCAGCCCGCGCACCCGCAATGCACAGGTGGCGCTGTATCAATCAGGTGATGTGGACTATCTGGTGGCGACCGATGCCATCGGCATGGGGCTTAACCTCGACGTTGACCACGTTGCCTTTGCGCAAAGCCAGAAGTTTGACGGCCACCAATTCCGCAGTTTGACACCGGCAGAGATGGGCCAGATCGCCGGGCGCGCGGGGCGGCACATCAATGACGGCACGTTCGGGGTGACCGGTCAGGTCGGGCCATTGTCAGACGAGTTGGTGGAAGCCATCGAGAGCCATGATTTTGAGCCGGTGCGCATCTTGCAATGGCGTAACCGGTTTCTGGATTTCGGCTCGATTGATGATTTGCGCCACAGTTTGGACCAGGTGCCGCGCGTGCCGGGGTTGACCCGCGCTTTGCCTGCGGTGGACCAGCGGGCACTGGAATTGTTGGCGCGTGATGATGATGTGCAGGCGGCCTGCCGCACACAGCGCGATGTGGAGCTGCTGTGGGAGGCATGTGCACTGCCGGACTATCGCAAGATTGCGCCTGCCCAACATGCCGATATCATCAGCCAGGTGTATTTTGATCTGGTCAAAACAGGCCACATCAATGAAGACTATATGGCCGAACAGGTGCGCCGTGCCGACCGGACGGACGGCGAGATCGACACGCTTTCGCACCGGATTGCGCAGATACGCACATGGACATACATTGCAAACCGGCCCGGTTGGCTGGCGGATGCACAACACTGGCAAGAAAAAACGCGTCTAATCGAAGACAAATTGTCGGACGCGCTGCACGAGCGGTTGACGAAACGGTTTGTTGATCGCAGGACAAGCGTGCTCATGAAGCGCTTAAGAGAGAATATTCATATGGTAGCTGATATCAGCCAAACGGGCGATGTTCAGGTGGAAGGTCACCACGTTGGCAAGCTGGACGGGTTCCGCTTTACCGCTGACAATACGGCCAGCGGTGAAGACGCAAAAGCCATCAAAGCGGCGGCCATGAAGGCGCTGGCGGGCGAGTTCGACAAACGCGCCGAGCGTTTTGCCGCGGCACCCAATAATGACTTGGCTCTGTCGGATGATGGCTATGTGCGCTGGCTGGGTTCACCGGTTGCGGCGCTGGCTAGCACCGATGATTGGCTAAAGCCACGCGCCGTCATTTTGGCCGATGAGCAATTAACGGGCGCGGGGCTAGAGGCGGTACAAAAGCGTGTTGAGCGTTTTGTCGCCCACCACATCGAGACATTGCTCAAGCCGTTGACGGATTTGCGTCTCGCCGATGAGCTATCCGGTATTGCGCGTGGCATCGCGTTCCGTCTGATCGAGCAATACGGTATTGTTGAGCGCGCTGAGATTGCAAATGATGTGAAATCACTGGATCAGGATGGCCGGGCGGCGTTGCGCCGTTATGGCATCCGGTTTGGTTTCTACCATATTTTCGTGCCTGCGCTGATCAAGCCGGCACCGGCAGGGCTGATCACGCTGCTCTGGTCACTTAATAATGACGGCAAGGACAAGCCTGGTTTTGGCGATGTGGTTGTCGCGCTGGCTGCCGGTCGCACATCCGTGGTGACCGATGAAAGTTTCGAGCCGCTGTTTTACAAGCTGGCGGGTTTCCGCCTGCTGGGGCCACGCGCGGTGCGGGTGGATATTTTGGAGCGGCTGGCCGACATCATCCGCCCCTGCATTTATTGGAAGCCAAGCGGTGACGCTTTGCCGGAAGGCGCGTTCGGTGACAGCAAGTTCATGGTCACACCGGCCATGTTGTCGATTTTGGGCGCAACGGTCGACGACATGGAGCATGTGCTCAAAGCGCTGGGCTATCGCCATGAGGAAATGAGCGAGGCGGATGCAAACGCCAAGCTAGATGCCTTGAAAGCGGCGCATGCGCCAAAAGCCGAAGCAACCGGCGACGCTGCACCGGTTGAAAGCGATGGAGCGACCGCTGGTGAAACGGCCGAGACTTCTGTTGCGGCTGAGCCAACTGTAGCTGATGCCGAAGCCGGAGAGCCGGAGGCCCCCAAAACTGTATTTGTATGGCGGCAGGCGCGGGCTGAAAACCGCCATCGTGGCAAACCGCAGGTGCAGCGTCGGCCAGACAGTTCAAAGGATGGCGCAGGTGACCGCGGCAAGCCTAAGTTCCGCGGCAAGGGCGGACCGAAAAGAGAAAAACCCGCCGACAATGCGCCACGCACCGTCAGTGCCAAGCCGCCCAAATCAGCCAAGGTGGACCCGGATTCACCGTTTGCGCAATTGCAAGCGCTCAAGGAAAAATTCAAATAATGGTCGATGGCGGCTCGCCATCGCCTTTGCCTGAGCGGCCCGTGCCGGACGGCCCGGCATCCATCCGCATCGACAAATGGCTGTTTCATGCGCGCATCACAAAATCGCGCAGTCTGGCTGCCAAGATGGTCAGCCACGGCGATGTGCTGGTGGATGCGCAGCGCGTCACCCAGCCAAGCCGTGCGGTTAAACCCGGTGATACTTTGACCGTCACCCGTGACCAGCATGTAGGGGTGTTTGTCATCCGCAGCTGCGGCACACGGCGCGGCCCTGCGCCGGAAGCGCAATTGTTGTACGATGACAAAAGCCCGCCGCGGCCGCCAAAGGCTGCGTCGGCGCTGGACAGGCTGGTGCCGGTGCGCGAGCCGGGCAGTGGCCGGCCAACCAAACGTGAGCGCCGCGCGCTGGACGAATTGCGGGGCAATGACAAGGCATAGTTGTCGCCCATTTTGGCCAAATGAAGGTGTTGCGTTGGCCCTGTAAACCGCTTAGGCACCACCCAAACAGGCTTGCGGAGAATTGCCTTGACCTACATTGTGACCGACAATTGCGTGCGCTGCAAATATACAGACTGTGTGGAAGTGTGCCCGGTGGACTGTTTCTATGAGGGCGAGAATATGTTGGTGATCGACCCGGAAGAATGCATCGATTGCGGTGTGTGCGAGCCGGAATGTCCCGCCGAAGCGATTAAACCGGATACCGAGCCGGGCTTGGATCAGTGGTTGAAGATCAACACCGAATATGCCGCCAAGTGGCCCAACATCACCATCAAAAAAGAGCATCCAGCCGATGCCAAAGAGATGGACGGTGTGGAAGGGAAATTCGAGAAATATTTCTCACCGGAGCCAGGCGAAGGCGATTGATGACTTCGCTGACGCGGGTTTAACGGCTGTCGATATTAACCATTGATGCATTGATTGGGCGCCAAAACAGAGGTTGCGTAAGCAAGTGATTGTTTTTGGCCCATTTTTGTGTTATCAAATAATTAATGTCCGCTTCTTGCAAATTTTTCGACGAACTGGTCCATCCGGTAAGCTGATTTTCGACAGCCCAACTGATCGCGTATTGCTGCGCGCCAGCTGGGTTTTCGTGTGCGTGAGGTTGTCAAAAATAGCGGTGCCACGCGTGTTTGTGTCACTGACAACAACAGGGAGTTATCCATGGCTGCTGCCACTAAGAAATCATCGCAACGACAAGGTTTCAAAACGGGCGAGTCTATTGTCTATCCCGCACATGGCGTGGGGCAAATCACGGGCATTGAGCAACAGGAAGTTGCCGGTTTTACGCTCGAAGTTTTTGTCATCGAGTTTCAAAAAGACAAGATGCGCCTGAAGGTTCCGGTTGCCAAAGCAAACAGCATCGGCATGCGCAAGCTGGCAGATCCTGCTTTTGTTGATGCCGCTTTGAACGTGCTGCAAGGTCGCGCGCGCGTAAAGCGGACCATGTGGTCACGTCGGGCGCAGGAATATGATGCGAAAATCAATTCGGGTGATTTGATCTCGATTGCCGAGGTCGTTCGCGACCTTTATCGTGCCGACAACCAGCCCGAGCAGTCTTATTCGGAGCGCCAGTTGTATGAACAAGCGCTTGAGCGCATGGCGCGTGAAGTGTCTGCGGTCAAGAAAATGTCAGAAACCGAAGCGGTTCAGGTGATTGAAGCCAATCTGAACAAAGGGCCCAAGCGTGGCGCGAAAACAGACGACGACGCTGCCATTGATGCCGACAATGACGGTGATGCAGCAAACGAGAAAGCTGCATAAGCATCGCTCTTGCAGTCAATCAAAAAAGCCCGCTTCGAGCGGGCTTTTTAGTGCGCCAAACTAGGCAGGCGAGGGCGTGACGCAATATTTCTAAAAAAACAATGAACCAATCGCCTACGGCCCGCGTAATCCTGTTGTGAGAATTTAATCAATCGATTGGGAGATCGCCATGACGACTGAACCTGCCCGCCGCGAAATGGTCCGAATGGCGATGAACGCCCCTTATCTCGAGCGCGACGAAGAGCATGAGCTGGCCGTCAATTGGAAAGAAAACCAAGATCAGGAAGCGCTCCACAAAATCACCACAGCCCACATGCGGTTGGTCATCTCGATGGCGTCAAAATTCCGCAATTTCGGCCTGCCGATGAGTGACCTTGTGCAAGAAGGCTATGTCGGATTGCTTGAAGCGGCTGCGCGGTTTGAGCCGGAGCGGGAGGTCCGCTTTTCAACCTATGCAACATGGTGGATCCGCGCTTCCATGCAGGACTACATACTGCGCAATTGGTCTATCGTGCGCGGCGGTACATCGTCGGCACAGAAAGCGCTGTTCTTTAATCTGCGTCGGCTGCGCGCCAAGCTTGCCAAAGATGGCGACACGATGAGCCAGCCTGAGATGTATAATGAGATTTCACAGGCCTTGGGCGTAAAAGTCAAAGACGTTGAAGTGATGAATTCGCGCCTGTCGGGCCCTGATACGTCCCTGTCGGCGCCGGTGTCGGATGATGAAAATGGCAGCGCATCGCGTCAGGATTTTCTCGTTGATGATCGTCCCCTGCAGGACGAGCTGGTGGAAGAAAGCATCGACACAGAGCGTCAGAGCTCGTGGCTGAAATCCGCCATGCGGGTGCTCAATGAGCGCGAAACACGCATCATTGCGCAGCGCCGGTTGTCAGAAGAAGGCGCAACGCTGGAATCACTGGGTGAAGAACTCGGCATTTCAAAAGAGCGTGTGCGGCAAATTGAAAACCGCGCGCTGGAGAAATTGCGCGGTGCGCTGACCAAAGACAATCCGGCTATCGCAGCGCTGCATAATTAAACCTCTTGTCGAGCGCTTGCGCCAGCAGGCCCATGCGCTGGGCCTGTCATTCGACGATTGTTTTGTAGGCCCGACCGGCCACCAATGGCTCGGTCGCTGTCAGGCCGTTGAGCGCGCGGAAAAAGCGCTCGCTTTTTTGCACGCCTTCCAATTTCAATGCCATGCTGGCGGCGGTGTCTGTGGCACTGGCGCGCACAATTTCGATGCGTAGCGGGCGCAGGCTGGCGCGTTCCGCATCTGACAAGGTGCGAAAGCTTTCGCGGGCACTGGCTGCTAGCGGCTCCACAGGCGCACCGGCTGTCGGCACTGCGGTCAAGATGCGGTAGACTTGGCCGTTGGCACGAACAACCGTGATGTCGAAGGACCAGGTGCCAACTTGTGCCTTGGCGATTGCTGCGGGCGAGCCGTTAATCGAGGCGGCCTGGATGGACGCCATATCCAGCCCTTCCACCCAGCCGCTGGCGAGGTAGGAGGTCAGCGCCATATTGTCGTCCACATCAACGCCGTCAAAGCGGATAGCCGCACCATCGGATTCGCGCGAACCAACCACTGAGGCCGAGCGGTTTTCAATATTAAAGCCGCCCGGGAAGGTGAAGCTGATGCCCAGGTCGCTGTGTAAATAGGTCTGGTCGCGCACAAAGCCTTCTTCGGACGTATCGCCGTAGAGCAGGCCGTTGATGCCCGCGAGATAGACATTGCGGTCTTCTTCGGAAGGCGCGGGCCGTGGTCCAGCCTTGCGTGCATGGCCCAGCGCCAGATCAACCCGCTGCGGTGTCGAAGGGTGGGTTGACAGGAAGTCCACCATGTTTTCAGCGGCAGAATGGCTGCGCACATTGCTGAACGTCGCCATGACCTTTTGAAAGTC
>JBAUIL010000025.1:0-4888 GCA_049682915.1 Ahrensia sp.
ACGTTGATCGCCTATGCGGTGGCAAGTCACTACCGCCGTTTGGACAACCCGGCTGACAAATTGCTGCCATCGCTTGAGCAGATGGCAGCAACGTTTTGGCGCATGGCATTCACACCGGATCGACGCACCGGCGATTTGCTCCTGTGGGTCGATACCGCCGACAGCCTGTGGCGCCTCGGCATTGGCATGGCGGTGGCGACTGCATTTGCGTTGACCATGGGCGTATTGATTGGCTTCATTCCGCATATCCGCGCGGCGCTGGCGCCCTACATCTCGGCAATTTCGCTCATTCCACCGATCACCATTCTGCCTATCCTGTTCATCATGGTGGGGCTTGGCGAAGCATCAAAAATCCTGCTCGTCGCGCTGGGCACAGCCCCGGTGATGACCCGTGCCACCGCACAGGCGGTGATGGATATTCCAACGGAACTGATTATCAAGGCACAAACGCTGGGCGCGAACACATGGCAGATGATGGTGCGGTTGGTGCTACCGCAAGTGCTGCCCAAACTCATTACCGCGCTGCGCCTCGGCCTCGTGCCGGGCTGGATTTTCCTCATCTCGGCGGAGGCAATCGCCTCCACATCAGGGCTTGGCTACCGCATTTTCCTGGTCCGGCGGTTCCTGGCGATGGATGTCATTTTGCCGTACGTATTGTGGATCACGTTGCTGGCTTATCTGATTGACCGCTTGCTGCTGTTGCTATCACAAAAATCGTTCCGGTGGGCGCATTTGGAGGGCAACAGCCTGTGACCCATGTGCAGCCGAAAATCAGCGTTCAAAACCTGTCCAAGGTCTATGGCGATACCATCGTGCTGGAGCGGGTCAATATCGATGTGGAACCGGGTGCCTTTTGCACGATTGTCGGTGCATCGGGCTGCGGCAAGTCGACGTTTCTGCGCATGTTACTGTCACAGGAGCATGCAAGCGCGGGCCAAATTTTGCTCGATGGCGAGCCGCTGAAGACCGAGCCGAACCCGGACCGGGGCATCGTCTTTCAGCGCTATTCGGTTTTTCCGCACCTGACAGTTGAAGACAATCTGATTGTCGCGGATGAATTTGCAACGGGTGGCTTTTTCGCACGCCGGTTTGGCAGCGCGCGCAGGCAGGCCCGTGAGCGCGTGACCGAGACACTCGACAAGATCGGCCTGAGCGCGGCGCGCAAACGCTACCCCGCTCAACTCTCCGGCGGCATGCAGCAGCGGCTGGCAATTGCGCAGGCGCTGATGAAAAAGCCCGATATTTTGTTGCTCGACGAGCCATTCGGTGCGCTCGACCCCGGCATCCGGCTTGATATGCACGAACTGCTGCTGAGCCTGTGGCGTGAAAGTGGCATGACCGTTTTCATGGTCACCCACGATATCCACGAAGCCTTCAAGCTCGGCACGCGGCTCTTGGTGTTCGACAAGGTCCGTCATGACCCGCACGCACCGGAGCGCTATGGCGCGACGATCACCTATGATTTGCCGCTGGACGGGGACAAGACACCTAACGTGCCAGCGGTTCAAGACCTCATTACCCAACCAATCAACAAGAATATGGAGAGATAAATGCGCGAGTTTGATCAATGGGGACCACAGCGTGCCAGCCGCAAAGCGGGAGCCATGGACGCGCCGCAGTGCCAGCGCAACCACCACCCGGATTTTGACAAGCTGAACATGCGCGGCTGGAAATCGGCACAGCGTGAAGGACAGCTGCCATCGGCGGCCTGGCAGCAGGAACGCCAATGGGCGCTGCGCATGGGCCTGACCGGCTCCGACAGTCTGGAAGACAAAACGATCCCGACATTCGCGCGCGGTGAGCTTCCTCACTATGCGGGGATCAACACTTTTCTCAAAGCGCCTTACATCGAAGATGCGACACTGGTCGGCAATTATGATGCGGCCATTATCGGCGTGCCGTTTGACGGCGGCACGACCTACCGGCCGGGCACCCGTTTCGGGCCGCAGGGTGTGCGCAAAATCTCGGCGCTCTACACGCCCTATAATTATGAGATGGGCATCGATCTGCGCGAGCAAATGACGTTGTGTGACGTCGGCGACGTGTTCACCATTCCTGCCAACATCGAAAAGACCTTTGATCAGGTCACCCGCGCGGTCAGCCATGTGGCCTCATCGGGTGCGCTGCCGATCATCATCGGCGGTGACCACTCAATCGGGTTTCCGTGCGTGCGGGGCATCGCGCAATGCACGTCCAAGCGCATCGGCATTGTGCATTTTGACCGCCACATCGACATTCAGGAAAAAGACCTTGATGAGCGGATGCACACCACGCCTTGGTTCCACGCAACCGACCTTGCCAATGTGCCGGCCGTCAATCTGGTGCAGGTCGGTATTGGCGGCTGGCAGGTGCCCCGCGAGGGCGTGCAGGAAGCGCGCAAGCGCAACACCAATATTTTCACCATGCGCGACATTGAAGAGCTGGGCCTTGCAGAAACAGCCGCCCGCGCGCTGGAACTCGCCTGGAAAGATGCCGATGCGGTCTACATCTCGTTTGACATTGACAGCGTGGATTGCGGCTTTGTGCCGGGCACCGGTTGGCCGGAGCCAGGCGGTTTTCTGCCGCGTGAGGCTCTTGAACTGGTCTCGCTAGTGGCAAGGGAGGGCATTTGCGGGCTGGAAGTGGTCGAAGTCTCTCCGCCCTATGATACATCCGACATCACCGCGCTTCTCGCCACCCGCGTCATTGTCGATGTGCTTGGCACCTTGGTGAGCCACGGCAAAATGGGCTCGCACCGCGGTATCATCGACAAGCCGGTGACCATTCAGCCGGGCCCCGATGTCGACTCGCAGGGATGGGATATGAAGAAATGAGCAAGCGACATTCACATCATCACCATGATCATGCGCACGACCATGGCGACCACCATCATCACCACGACGGCCATGCTCACGCACATGGCCCCGGCCACAATCATGGTCATGACCATATGCATTCCCATGTGCATACAAGTCCTGACAAAGAGCGTGAAGACCGGCTGAAGGTGATGGCGGCAGCCTTTATCGATGGTTTTCGAAAGACCGATGACATACCGGCATTTCTCGCGTTGGCGGGCATTGCGCCACATCGCACCGGCTCGGACGGTTCAAAGATGCATCTGATCGATACAGCCATCGTGACAAAGTGGCAGCTTGGCACCGCATCGCCCGCCTTCGGCTCCCGCGATCTGGTGCATCTGCCCTATCCGGCATCGATGGTGCAGGGTCGTGAGACCATGACCTTTACCTATGTCTCGCTTACCGAGCGAGCCGATATAGAACTGATGGACCTGCTGAAAGAAACCCACCAACCACCGCAAAAGGATCAAAACCGATGACTTTGAAAAGCATTATTGTCGTTACCGCCGCAATGGGTGCGGCGACCACTTCGGCACTGGCGCACCCCGGTGCGCACAGCCATGCTGACGCAACAGCCTCCGCGGCTCACATGTTCAGCTCGGTCTTTCATATGGGGCCAGCGCTTGTCGCGCTTCTGGTGGCGTTTTACCTATATCGGCAAGCCAAAAAGCCATCCGACAACGCCTGAAATAACACATGAACCGAGGCCGCAATGTCTGATCGGGCATTGCGGCCAAGCTTTATTAGACGCGCCCCGCGACAGCGGCCTGATAGCGGTCGAGTTCTGCCTTGAGTGTCAGGCCAACCGGCACATCCATGTGCGCACAGAAAGCCGCCCACACCGCGCCATAGGGTAGGTCTTTCAGCTCTTCGGTCATCACCAAACGGCTGGTGTAATCCAACTCGTTTTCAGCTTTGCGCAGGGTATCCATCGGCTGCAGCAGGGCGCGTAACAGTGCTTTTTGCATGTTGCGCGTGCCGATCACCCATGCAGCAGTCCGGCTGATGGTGGCATCAAAAAAGTCGAGGCCAATATGCGTGCGTCCCAAAAGGTCGGCGCTGACCAGCTCATGGGCCATGGCCAGAATGTCATCATTGAGCAAAATCACGTGGTCGCTGTCCCAGCGCATCGGACGTGAGACATGCAGCAGGATCTCATCCAGTGACAGCGCCACCGATGAAAGCTTGTCGGCGATGTTTTCGGTCGGATGGAAATGGCCCATGTCGAGGCACAACAGCGTCTTGTTGCGGATGGCGTAGCCCATATAAAACTCGTGGCTGCCCACGGTGCACGCCTCAACGCCAATGCCAAACAGCTTGCTTTCAACGGCGTCCAGCATCGCAGCTTTGTCTTGGCTTGGTGCAAACATCGTATCGAGTGATGCTTCCAAGCGCTGCCGCGCCGCCATCCGATCGACGGGGATGTCCTTATAGCCGTCAGGTACCCACACATTGTTGACGCAGGGCGAGCCAAGCGCGCGCCCCATCTGCGCGGCAATGTCACGACAGCGCTTGCCGTGCTCAATCCAGAAGTCGCGAATGCCCGCATCCGGGTGCGACAAGGTCAGATTGTCGTCGGCATTTGCGTGCGCAAAAAATGTCGGGTTGAAATCGAGCTTGATGCCGATGTCTTTTGCCCAGTCCACCCATGGTTCAAAATGCTTGAATTCAATCGCGTCACGGTCCGGTGTATCGTTGGTGTCCATATACATGGCATGCAGATTGAGCCGGTGACTGCCGGGAATAGCGCCATAGGCAAATTCAAGATCGGCACGCAACTCATCCGGTGTCCGCGCGCGGCCGGGATGGTTGCCTGTCGCCTGAATGCCGCCGCCGGAAGACCCTGTTTTCGGCTCAAAGCCAACCACGTCATCGCCTTGCCAGCAATGCACCGAAATCGAAATCTGTTTCAGTTTCTCGATGGCTGCGTCAACGTCCACACCCCACTCGGCAAACCTGCTGCGCGCATTGTCAAACTCGCTCATTGTGACCTCCCAAAACGCCTGCTAGCGGGTGAACGCTTGCACATTGCCGGCATCAACATTGATGAT
>JBAUIL010000026.1:0-5115 GCA_049682915.1 Ahrensia sp.
TTTACTCCAATGAGCGCGGCGCGTTTTTGCCGTTTTTGATTGCGACGCCGGTCTTGTTCGCGCTGGGTGCGGCGCTGGTCTATTTCCTCGTCATTCCCATGGCGATGTGGTTCTTCCTGTCGATGGAACAGCCCGGCGGTGAGGGCACAGTCTCGATCCAGAACCTGCCGCGTGTGTCGGAATATTTGTCGCTGGTAATGACGCTGATCTTCGCGTTCGGCTTGGTGTTTCAGTTGCCGGTGGCGATATCGTTTTTGGCGAAGGCCGGGTTGGTGTCGTCCAAGGGGCTGGTTGAAAAGCGCAAATACGCCATCGTTATCGCGTTTATTGTGGCCGGTGTTTTGACCCCGCCGGATCCTGCCACGCAAATCGGTTTGGCGTTGCCGACACTAGCGCTTTATGAATTGTCGATCTATCTGGCTCGGCGCATTGAACGTGCGCGCGGCGACTATGATGGCGACGAAGAGCCGTTGGATGGTGACCCGGATTTTCCTGACGAAAAGTAAGTTCGGTTGACGCTGTGGCCGGGATGGGCGATTGAAAGCCACTTGTCAAAACAGGCCCGACTCATGCTCGATATTAAACTGATCCGCGATAATCCAGACGCACTCGATGCCGCGCTTGCCAAGCGGGGCGCAGAGCCTGCTGCTGCCGCAATTGTTGCGCTGGATGAAGAGCGCCGCGCCCACATCATGAAGGTGCAGGAAGCCCAAACCCGCCGCAATGCCGCCTCCAAAGAGATCGGCATGGCGATGGGGCAGGGCGATACCGACAAGGCTGAAAAGCTGAAGGCGGAAGTCGGCGCGTTGAAGACGTTTCTGCAGGACGCGGAAGCCACCGAAACCGAACTGACCAAAAAACTCACCGATGCCCTGTCGCGCCTGCCCAACATGCCGCTGGACGATGTGCCGGTAGGTGCGGATGAAAACGATAATATTGAAGTTCGCAAGGTGGGTGAAAAACCATCGTTTGATTTTGCGCCTAAAGAGCATTTCGAGCTGGGCGAAGCGCTCGGCCAGATGGACTTTGAGCGCGGTGCGAAACTGTCTGGCTCACGCTTTACGGTGCTGAGTGGTGGCATTGCGCGGCTGGAACGTGCGCTGGGGCAATTTATGCTCGATGTGCATACCGGCGAGCACGGTTATACCGAGGTCAACCCGCCGCTGCTGGTGCGTGATGATGCGATGTATGGCACCGGGCAGCTGCCGAAGTTTACTGAGGATTTGTACCGCGCTGGTGATGATCACTGGCTCATCCCAACTGCCGAAGTTTCACTCACAAACCTTGTCAGTGAAGAGATTGTCGATCTCGAAACTCTGCCACGCCGCTACACAGCTTTGACGCCGTGTTTTCGCTCGGAGGCGGGGTCTGCCGGTCGGGACACGAAGGGCTATTTGCGCCAGCACCAGTTCTACAAAGTGGAGATGGTGTCGATCACGGATGCAGACTCGTCGCTTGAAGAACATGAGCGTATGACCAAATGCGCCGAGACTATCCTCGAGAAGCTCGGGCTGCATTTCCGTACGGTGGTTCTGTGCACAGGCGATATGGGCTTTGGTGCGCGCAAGACCTACGACATTGAGGTTTGGCTGCCGGGTCAAAATGCCTATCGTGAGATCTCGTCCTGCTCGGTCTGTGGTGACTTTCAGGCGCGCCGCATGAATGCGCGTTACAAGGCAGAGGGCGAAAAGCAGACGACTTTCGTTCACACGCTCAACGGGTCCGGCGTGGCGGTGGGCCGCGCGCTGATTGCGGTGATGGAAAACTACCAGAACGCCGACGGCAGCATCACCGTGCCAGCCGTGCTGCGGCCTTACATGGGTGGCGTTGAGGTGGTCGGATGACTGATTCAACGTCATGCCGGAACTTGATTCCGGCATCCACCTGCAGTGCCGTGGATTCCGGAATCAAGTTCCGGAATGACGGGCTGGTCGGGAGGCGTCATTACTAATGCGCATTCTGATCACCAATGATGATGGCATCCACGCGCCCGGCCTGGCGGTGATGGAGCGTGTTGCGCGCACTTTGAGCGATGACATCTGGATTGTTGCGCCCGAGACCGACCAGTCCGGCCTTGCGCATTCGCTGACGCTGAACGATCCGCTGCGGCTGCGCGAGATTGACGAGCGCCGCTTTGCCCTGCGCGGCACGCCGACGGACTGTGTCATCATGGGCGTGACACATCTGATGGACCAGAAACCGGATTTGATTTTGTCGGGTGTGAATGCGGGTCAGAACATAGCGGACGACATCACCTATTCAGGCACGGTGGCCGGTGCGATGGAAGGCACGCTGCTGGGTGTGCGGTCGATTGCGGTCAGCCAGGCCTATAATTTTGAAAACGGCGCACGGCATATTCCGTGGGAAGTTACCGAGCGCCACGCGCCGGCCTTGCTCAAAAAACTGGTGGAAGCCGACATGGCTGACGGCACCTTTATCAACGTCAATTTTCCCAATTGTGAGGCGGACCAAGTGGATGGTGTCGCGGTGACAGAGCAGGGCAAGCTGCTGCACGGGCTGTATATGGAAGAGCGTCATGATGGGCGTGGCTTTCCTTATTTTTGGCTGCGGTTTGGCCGCGACAAACACCCGACCGAACCCACCACGGATATTGGCGCACTGCGCGCCAACCAGATTTCGGTGACACCGCTCAAGCTGGATTTGACCGCCCGCGAGATGAACAATGCGATTGAGGCCGTGCTTTGATTAGTATTGAAGCTGACGAGTCGAGCGTCGTCCTGCCGTCTATCAACCGGGCTGACCGCGAGGGGTTTGCCGCGTTTCTGCTGCGCGCTCGGGCCCAGGGTTTTGACAATGCGGCCTTGATGGCGGCGATTGAGGCGGTGCCCCGGCGCGGCTTTGTGCCGGTGCAGTTTCAAAATGCGGCTTGGGGCCAGCGCACTGTGCCTATCGCCTGCGGCGAGACCTTGGAAAGCCTCGATTTGCAGGCGCGCCTGTTGGCGTCGCTCAAACTTGTGGACAGTCATCGCCTGCTCGAAGTCGGCACCGGCTCTGGCTACACCGCCGCTTTGGCCGGTAAAATCGTCAAGCGTGTCTACACTATCGAGCGTTACCGTACCTTGCACCACACGGCGCATCAGCGCTTGCGCGCCCTGAAACTGGATAATGTTATCGCACAGCATGGCGATGGCGCGCTTGGGTCTACTGACGGGCCGTTTGACCGCATCATCGTCTGGGCGGCTTTCGCATCCGTGCCGCGTGCTTTTATCGACCAGCTTGTGTCCGGCGGCGAGATGATTTGCGCGATTGGCAATGAGGATGAGCCGCAAATGCTGCACCGGCTGACAAAGGTCGGCAGCCGCTTTGACGCGGAGGAGCTGGGTCTTGTGCGCATGCAGATGTTGCGCTCAGGCACAGCGCAAACCCTGTAGAGCAGGGCCTCTTCAGTAAATTGATATGCTTAACCGCACGGTAACATTAACAGTGTCTAATGGCATCTGTTCGAGTTTTATCAGGTGTGTGTTATGCGTAATGGGGAAACCTGCCCGGTCCGTGGCCGGATCATCCGTTTGGCGAGTGCGGTGAGCGTGGTCGCTGTGTTAGCTGGTTGCAGCAGCGATGTGATGCGGTTCACCGATGATTTTTACACGGCGTCCATTCCAACGCGGCCCAGGGCCGATGTGTCTACTGTGTCGCCGGTTGCTTCTGTCAGTCAGCAGCGCGCCGCAATTGCCAATTCATTTCCCGGTGCCACGGTGCCTGCTGCGGCTGGTAACCAGCCATTTCCGCCACCGCAAAACTACCCCGGTACAGCGCCGCTGACGACGGGCAGTGTGGTGAGCAACAACGCAACCGCATTCCCCACCGCGCCCAATGCTTTGCCGGTGTATAGCGGCATCGGTGTTCAATCGCCGGTGCAGTCTGCGCAATTGCCGCCGCCAACAATGCCTGCCGCCACTGCTTCCGCCCAGATTGCCAAGCCAGCGGTTGAGGTTGCACAGGCCCGCCTGCCGCAAACAACCACACGCCCGGCTGATCTGGTCGATACGACGGCGGCGCAAAAGCCGTTCACGATTGAGCAAAGCAACAATACCGATCCGATTTCAACCGGTTCTGTGCAGCGCCCGCAGGGCGATCTGGTTCAGTCGGAAGGGTGGACACGCACTGGTGGCACCTATGTATCTGTGCGCGCGGGTGAGACGATCTATAATATGGCCAAGCGCTATGGTGTGCCGGCCAATGCAATCATGGAAGCCAACGGCATTCAGAACCCGGACGCGATCGGCATCGGCCAGCGCATTTTGATCCCGACCTATGTTTATTCGCGCACTGCGCCGGTGTCCGCACCGGACGCCGACAGCAATGTGCGTGCTGCACGCTCTACCCTGGGCGGACGTACGGAATTTGGGCTTGAAAAAGCGCCAATGCCCGAAGCGCGCCCGGTCACCACGGCCAGTGTTGCGCAGGCGACAGCGCCACAGCCTGTTGCAACTCCTCAGGCAAATGTGCGTCAACCAGCATCCGGCGGCACCTATATCGTCCAGTCCGGTGACTCGCTTTCTGCGATCTCGCGCCGCACTGGTGCGTCAGTCAACAGCATCAAACTGCTCAACGGCATGTCATCGGACGTGGTCCGTGTTGGTCAAAAGCTGATGATTCCGGGCCTTTCCAGCAACGGCACCCAAGTGGCGAGTAATAATTCAAGCGTTGACCCGATTACGACTTCCTCTTTGCCGGCGGCACGGCCGCAAGCGGGTTATACACCGCCTGCAAGCCAGACCAATGATGAAGTGGCTTCGCTTGATCGCAACAGCGATGCGGCAGCACCAGCCACAACCGGCATTCCCGGCATGCGCTGGCCGGCGCAAGGCCGTATCATCACAGGTTTCCAAGCTGATGATGGCGGCGTGCCCAATGAAGGCATTGATATTTCGCTGCCGGTTGGAACGCCCATCAAAGCAGCAGAAAACGGGGTTGTTATCTATGCGGGTGACGGGCTGAAAGAACTCGGTAAAACGGTGCTGGTGCGCCATGGCAACGGTGTTGTGACGGTTTATGGCCACGCCGACCAGTTGAAGGTGAACCGCGGCGACAGCGTCAGCCGGGGCCAAGTGATTGCCTCATCAGGCATGAGCGGCAATGCCCGCAAACCAA
>JBAUIL010000027.1:0-4571 GCA_049682915.1 Ahrensia sp.
AGCTGATTGAAGATAAGCTACGCGAAGGTGGCTGGTCTGATCACGAGGCGGGCGGCGACACGATGTTTGTTGCCGCATCGGCATGGGCCTTGGGTCTGTCTGCCAAAGTGCTGCAACCGGGCGAAACACCGGAAGGCGTTATCGGCTCCATGGTCAAGCGCATGGGCATGCCGACCGTACGGGTTGCGACCAAGCAGGCGATGCGTTTTCTGGGCGGTCATTTCGTGCTGGGCGAGACCATTGAAGCGGCGCTGAAGCGCGGCCGTGAAAACGCGGCGCTCGGCTACCGTCATTCTTTTGATATGCTGGGCGAGGGCGCCCGCACATGGGCCGATGCCAAGCGTTACTATGACAGCTACGCGCAAGCCATCCACGCGATTGGCAAGGCGGCCAGAGGCATGGCCTTGCCGAAGGCTGACGGTATTTCGGTGAAACTGTCTGCGCTGCATCCCAAATATGATGCGCGCAATCGGGACGCTGTTCTGGCGCAACTGGTGCCGGACGTGCTGGCGCTGGCGCAACTGGCTAAAGGCTACAATCTCAATTTTACCGTCGACGCGGAAGAAGCTGATCGCCTGGCCTTGTCGCTGGATGTCATCGATGCCGTGTTTGCCGATGAAAGCTTGGCCGGTTGGGGTGGCTTCGGACTTGCGATCCAAGCCTATCAAAAGCGCGCCGCAGCGGTGATCGAACATATCGATGCGCTGTGCCGGCGCCACGGGCGTACCATGATGGTGCGGCTGGTGAAGGGTGCCTATTGGGATACGGAAATCAAGCGCGCGCAGGAGCGTGGGCTGGATGGCTTTCCTGTGTTTACGCGCAAGCCCGCAACCGATGTGAATTATCTGGCCTGCGCGGCCCAGATGCTGGCCAAGCGAGAGCGTCTGTTCTGCCAATTTGCGACCCACAATGCGCTAACGGTGGCGGCGATTGTTGAGATGGCCGGCGACGACCTGTCCGGCTTTGAGTTTCAACGGCTGCACGGCATGGGCGAAGCGCTCTACCGGCAAGTGTCGGAGGCTGGGCCAAACAACAAGAAAGCCATCGGCCATCCGGTCCCCTGCCGGATCTACGCACCGGTGGGTGGCTATCGTGATCTGCTGGCTTATCTGGTTCGCCGTTTGCTGGAGAATGGGGCGAACTCGTCTTTCGTTGCGCAAGCCGGTGACCCGAATGTGCCGGTTGAGGAGATGTTGACGACAGCGCGTGACCTGCTGGGTGAAAACTTTGTGCACCCACACATCAACCGGCCTGAGGATTTGTTCGGTGCGCGGCGCAACTCAAAGGGTGTTGAATTTGGTGATCCTGACGCGTTGGCCGCGCTAACTGATGCAATGGCACAGTATGCCGGCGAAACACTGTCTGCCGGTGACGCATTGCGCGGCGACCAGCGCAGCATTGCCAATCCCGCTGATTCCGGCGACATCGTCGGCACGGTGCGCCATGCCAGTACGCAGGATGTCAGCGACGCGGTAAAACGTGCAAAAGAGGCGTTTGGGCCATGGTCTGCTACCAAGGCGGATGGCCGGGCGCAATGCCTTGAACGCATGGCTGATTTGCTGGAAGAAAACCGAGCCCGCATCATGGCGCTGCTAACGCGCGAGGCGGGCAAAACCCATGATGACGGCATTGCTGAACTGCGCGAGGCGGTGGATTTTTGCCGCTATTATGGCGCGCAGGCGCGGCATCACTTCAGCGCGCCGATCGATCTGCCCGGCCCGGCAGGGGAGGCCAACCGGCTCAGCTATACCGGTCGCGGGGTGTTTGTGTGCATCAGCCCGTGGAATTTTCCGCTGGCGATTTTTCTCGGCCAGATTACCGCCGCGCTGGCAGCGGGGAACTGCGTTGTTGCCAAGCCAGCCGAGCAGACGCCGCTGATTGCGGATATGGCGATACGCCTGCTGCATCAAGCCGGTGTTCCCAAGGATGCGGTTTGTCTGTTGCCCGGCGATGGCTCAGTCGGCGCGGCATTGGTGGACCATCCCGCGATTGCGGGGGTGGCATTTACGGGCTCGACCAAAACCGCCCAGGCGATCAACCGCGCCTTGGCGGCAAAGGACGGCCCGATTGTGCCGTTGATTGCCGAGACAGGTGGCCTCAACGCGATGATTGTCGATGCGACGGCGCTGCCTGAGCAGGTTGCGGACGATGTGGTGATGAGCGCGTTCCGCTCTGCCGGTCAGCGCTGCTCGGCGTTGCGGCTTTTATATGTGCAGGACAGTGTTGCGGACCGGATGCTGGAGATGATCGCCGGTGCCGCCGATGTGCTGAGCCTGGGCGATCCGGTGCGCACCAACACGGACATTGGCCCCATCATTGATGCCAACCAAAAGGCGATGCTGCAACAGCATGTGGACGCGATGGGCCGCGAAGCCAAGATTGTCTATGCGGGTCAAGCACCTACAAAAGGCCATTTCTTCGCGCCGCATATCATTGAGTTGAAACGGCCCGAACAACTGACCCATGAAGTGTTTGGTCCGATACTGCATGTGGTGCGTTTTAAAGCCGCCGAACTCGATGGCGTCATCGACGCGGTCAACGCGACCGGCTACGGCCTGACATTCGGCGTGCATTCGCGCATCCAAGCGCGGATTGACGATATTCAGCGGCGCGTACATGCGGGCAATGTTTACGTGAACCGCAATATCATCGGCGCGATTGTCGGCTCGCAACCTTTTGGTGGCAATGGCCTGTCAGGCACCGGGCCGAAAGCGGGTGGGCCCAATTATGTGCTGCGCTTTGCGCACGAAAAAGTGGTGTCGGACAACACGGCGGCAGCCGGTGGCAATGCCAGCCTGATTGCTCTGGGGGATATTGCTTAAATTTTCCGAAAATGAGTTGTATTGTATTGTAAAATACAACTTATGCGATTATACCTGATTCTGCAGCCAGGGTCGCCCTGAAACTCCCGAGCTGTAGTCGCACAGCGACAAGAGGTCGAGCCATTCCGCCCGGCTCGACCTCTTAAATCCGACTTTTCATCGTCGCTGCAAATTGGCCATTGCAAGGCTGCGCTCTGCACGATACGACTAGGCGCATGAACAACATTCACACACAAACAGCATGGTGGTGGGCATCGTCATAGGCGGTGCACCTTTATGGTGTTTGGAAATAGATGAACCGCCCGGACCATTCCCGGCGGTTTTTTTGTGCCCAATCGCTGGAAATGGGTTAAGGGCACACCGTTAGGAGCGGATGATGAGTAACGACAATACAAGCGACGCAGCGCTGGACAATGCGGCCTATTTTGTGACGGCTGGCGGCGTAAAGGTGACGCGCACCCGGCGTCGCGCCGACTATCAAACGGCCATTCCCTCGATGATGGAGGCGCTTGATACGCGGTTGGGCGCGGTGCTGTCGTCCAATTATGAATATCCGGGCCGCTACACCCGCTGGGACACAGCCATTGTTGATCCGCCGCTGGTGTTGTCGGCGCGCAAACGCGATATGCGCATTGAAGCTAAAAACCCGCGTGGTGAGGCACTGCTGGCTATTATCGCTGGTGCGCTGGCGAACGTTAAAGAGATCGACGATATGGGCGTTGCGCCGCGCCTGATATCGCTGCGCGTGAAGTCGCCTGATCATGTGTTATCGGAAGAAGAGCGTTCGCGCGCGCCCTCCATCTTCTCGGTGCTGCGGGCCATCGTTGATTATTTCAAATCCGCCGAAGACGACAATATCGGGTTTTTCGGTGCGTTCGGCTACGACATCGCATTTCAGTTTGACCCGATTGTCGAAAAGCTGGAGCGCGATGCGGAGCAGCGCGATCTTGTCCTGTTTCTGCCCGATGAAATTCTGGTGGTGGACAACCATTCGGCCAGCGCCTGGGTGGACCAGTATGAGTTTGCGGTGGGGGACATCAGCACGGCTGGTAAGCAAGGCGGCGTCGTTGAAGACCCGTTTGTGCCGACCGATATTGTGCCGCCCAAAGGCGACCATGAGCCCGGTGAATATGCGGCGCTGGTGACCAAGGCCAAAGAGAGCTTTGCGCGCGGTGACCTGTTTGAAGTCGTGCCGGGCCAGATGTTTCATGAGCAATGCAAATCGAAGCCTTCGGCGATTGCCAAGCGTCTCAAGCAGATCAACCCGTCGCCTTATTCGTTTTTCATGAACCTGGGTGGCAATGAGTTTTTGATCGGCGCGTCACCAGAGATGTTTGTGCGGGTGGCCGGTCGCCGCATTGAGACGTGCCCGATATCCGGCACCATCAAGCGCGGTGGCGACGCGATTGCCGACTCCGAGCAAATCCTGAAACTGCTCAACTCGAAGAAAGACGAGTCTGAGCTGACCATGTGCTCGGACGTTGACCGCAACGACAAAAGCCGTGTGTGTGAGCCGGGCAGCGTGCGGGTGATCGGTCGCCGCCAGATTGAGATGTATTCGCGGCTGATCCACACGGTGGACCATATTGAAGGCCGGTTGCGCGATGGCATGGATGCGTTTGACGGCTTCCTCAGCCATGCGTGGGCGGTAACGGTAACCGGTGCGCCGAAATTGTGGGCCATGCGGTTTATCGAAAATCACGAAAAAAGCCCCCGCGCTTGGTATGGTGGTGCCATCGGCATGGTGAA
>JBAUIL010000028.1:0-2276 GCA_049682915.1 Ahrensia sp.
ACATACGTCAATCTCGGCATCGGCATTCCCACCATGGTGGCCAACTACATTCCCAAAGGTGTGGAAGTGACGCTGCAAAGCGAAAACGGCATGCTCGGCATGGGGCCGTTCCCGCTGGAAGGTGACGAAGATGCGGACCTGATCAATGCTGGCAAGCAGACCATCACCGAACTGCCGCAGACCGCGTTTTTCGACAGCGCCACCAGCTTCGGCATGATCCGCGGCGGCAAAATCGCAATGGCGATCCTCGGCGCAATGGAAGTGGCCGAAAACGGCGACCTCGCCAACTGGATGATCCCCGGTAAACTCGTCAAAGGCATGGGCGGCGCAATGGACCTCGTGGCAGGCGTTGGCCGTGTGGTCGTGGTGATGGACCACACATCCAAACATGGCGACTCAAAACTACTCAAAGAGTGCACGTTGCCGTTAACCGGCAAAGGCGTCGTCGACCGTGTGATCACAAATCTGGGCGTGTTGGACGTGGTCGAAGGTGGTTTGAAGATTGTCGAATGCGCGGACGGTGTGACTGAGGACGAGATCAGAGCGGCGACCGACGCGGCTTTGGTCTAGCGATGCCAGCTGGTGACGGAGTAGGGTTGCCGTCATCATCTGCCTTTACGGCGCAAGTCAAATTCACTATGTGCGGTCCTGAATGAACCCACCCGCGTTCGTATGCGGGATTGGAAACCGAGGAGCATACCCAATGTCTGATGCAAAGATGGCCGACGCCATTCAACTAACCTTTCCTGACAATTCCGTTCGTGACTATCCCGCTGGCACCACAGGTCGCGATGTGGCTGAGTCTATTTCCAAATCTTTGTCCAAGAAGTCTGTGGCGATTGCGCTGGATGGTGCGCTGCGCGATTTGACCGATGAAGTGACATCCGGTGCGTTCGAGATCATCACGCGTGAAGATGCGCGTGCGCTCGAACTGATCCGCCATGACGCCGCGCATGTGATGGCGGAAGCGGTGCAGGAGCTTTTTCCGGGCACGCAGGCGACCATTGGCCCGGTGATTGAGAACGGCTTTTTCTACGACTTTGCCAAGGACACGCCGTTCACGCCTGAAGACCTGCCGAAAATCGAAAAGAAGATGGCTCAGATCATCAAGCGGAATGACAAATTTTCAAAACGTGTGGTTAGCCGCGAGGAAGCCAAACGGATTTTTGCTGACAAAGGCGAGACCTACAAGATCGAGCTGATTGACGCGATCCCCGGCGACGAGGACGTAAAAATCTATGCGCAGGGCGAATGGTTCGATTTGTGCCGTGGGCCACATATGGCCTCGACCGGCCAGATTGGTACAGCCTTCAAGCTGATGAAGGTCGCCGGCGCTTATTGGCGCGGCGATTCAGACAACGCAATGCTCAGCCGCATTTACGGCACTGCGTGGGCCAGCCAAGAAGAACTTGACCTGCATTTGCACAATCTGGAAGAGGCCGAAAAGCGCGACCACCGCCGCTTGGGCCGCGAGATGGACCTTTTCCACTTTCAGGAAGAAGGGCCGGGCACTGTGTTTTGGCATGGTAAGGGCTGGCGCGTTTTCCAGAGTCTTGTCAGCTACATGCGGCGGCGTCTTAAAGGCACCTATGATGAGGTGAACGCGCCGCAGGTGCTTGTTTCCGACCTGTGGGAAACGTCGGGCCACTGGCAATGGTACAAAGAAAATATGTTCGGCGTGAAATCCGCTGATCCTGAAGCTGAAGACCAGCGCACCTTTGCGCTTAAGCCGATGAACTGCCCGGGCCACGTGCAAATCTTCAAACACGGCTTGAAATCCTATCGTGACCTACCGATCCGCCTAGCCGAGTTCGGCGTCGTGCACCGCTATGAACCGTCCGGCGCACTGCACGGGTTGATGCGGGTGCGCGGCTTTACGCAGGATGATGCCCATGTGTTCTGCACTGAAGAGCAGATGGCCGATGAATGCATGCGGATCAACGATCTGATCCTGTCGGTCTATGAAGATTTCGGCTTTGAGGAAATCACCGTGCTGCTCTCCACGCGGCCCGAAAAGCGCGTCGGTTCTGATGCCAATTGGGATCACGCTGAGGAAGTGATGACCAAGGTTTTGGAAAACATCGAGGCGAAATCCGGCGGGCGTATCAAGACCGGCATCAATCCGGGTGAGGGCGCGTTTTACGGACCTAAGTTCGAATATACGCTGAAAGACGCCATCGGGCGTACATGGCAGTGCGGCACCACGCAGGTGGACTTCAACCTGCCGGAGCGGTTTGGCGCGTTTTACATCGACAGCGAGTCCAACAAAAAGCAGC
>JBAUIL010000029.1:0-1560 GCA_049682915.1 Ahrensia sp.
TGGCGCTGGCAAAATAGATTTATGACGTTTCCCTTTTGGCCGTCCTTGCCCTAACTCTAAGCCATGTCGACCAAGCGAATCGCCGGACCTGAAATTGAAAAGCTGATCCAGCTGCTGGCCAAGGTGCCGGGGCTTGGCCCGCGCTCGGCCCGGCGCGCCGCGCTGCACATGATCAAGAAGCGTGAGCAGATCCTTGAACCGCTGGCGGGCGCGATGACGGATGCTGCCGCGCGGGTGCGCGAGTGCACCCAATGCGGCAATATTGATACCGTGGTGCCGTGTTCGATTTGCAGCGATCCGCGCCGCGACGCCAGCACTATTATCGTCGTGGAAGATGTCTCCGATCTGTGGGCCTTGGAACGCGCAGCTGAATTGAATGTGCGCTATCACGTGCTGGGTGGCACGCTGTCGCCGCTCGACGGTATCGGCCCCGACGACCTCAACATCGGCTCGCTGATCAACCGCGTTACTCAAGAGCACATCAGCGAAGTCATTATCGCGGTCAATGCGACGGTCGAGGGCCAGACAACGGCGCATTACATCATCAGCCAGATCGAAGGTCTGGACGTCAAAGTCACGCGCCTGGCGCATGGCGTGCCGGTGGGTGGTGAGCTTGACTATCTTGACGAAGGCACGCTGTCGGCAGCGCTGCGCAGCCGCACGGGTTTTTGATGGTGGCGCGGTTCAACCAACCGCTGGGTAGTAACGACATGCCGCGTGCCAGCAGCGCAGCAAAAGTGCGAAGCGGTTTTGCGTCCGACGCTGCGCCACAAAAAATAAAGCGCGGGACGCATCTGCCATGAGCAAGACATTCAACCAACCGTTGGGTGGCAATGACATGCCGCGGTTTGGCGGGCCGGCCACTTTCATGCGGCTGCCCACACAAGAAACCGCTGAGGGTCTCGATGTCGCCTTTATCGGCATTCCGATGGATATCGGCACGTCCAACCGGTCCGGCACGCGACTCGGACCACGGCAAATCCGCGATGAAAGCCGCATGCTGCGGCCTTACAATATGGCGACGGGTGCTGCGCCATTCGACAGCCTGCAAGTGGCGGATATCGGTGACGTGGCCATCAACACGTTCGATCTGAAAAAGAGCGTCGACATCATCACCGCCCATTATGAGGCGGTATTGGCCCATGATTGCTTGCCGCTGACGATGGGTGGCGATCATACGCTGACATGGCCGATCCTGCGCGCCGTCGCGAAGAAGCATGGTCCGGTGGCGCTGATCCATATTGACGCCCATGCCGACATCAACGACACGATGTTTGGCGAAACCGTCGCCCATGGCACGCCCTTCCGGCGCGCCTATGAGGACGGGTTGCTGGATAATGACCATGTCTATCAAATCGGCCTGCGCGGCACCGGCTATTCGCCTGATGACTTTAACTGGGGCCGCAGCAAAGGCTGGACGGTGGTGCAGGCGGAAGCGTGCTGGGGGCGGTCGCTTGGCCCGCTGATGGACGATATCCGCACAAAAATAGGACCCGACCGGCCAGTCTATATCAGCTATGATATCGACAGTCTCGACCCGGCTTTTGCGCCGGGCACCGG
>JBAUIL010000030.1:0-14246 GCA_049682915.1 Ahrensia sp.
GCGCCATGTGACAGCGGCGCAATGACCAGCGACGCGTCACGCGCTGACAGGCCGGGCATCAAATCCGCCACATGATTGTTCAACACAAAGCCCATTTGGCCGTGGGTCAGCACCGCGCATTTGGGAAAGCCCGTGGTGCCTGACGTGAAGAAAAACCACGCCGGATCATCGCGCAGCACAGCCGCGTCCTGAAACGGACCGTCACCGGCATGGCCGGCAATGGCCGCGTCCAGACTGCCATTGATGGTCAGCGTTGCGGCTGCGCAGCAGCCATCGCTTTCCATGGCTGCCAGATGATCGCCAAAAGCCTCGTTGCCAATGAAAGCGCTGGCACCGGCAGCATGCGCCATTTTGACGATATCGTCGGGCGCGGCACGGAAATTGGTTGGCACAATCACCGCGCCGGTTTTCCAGATGGCGTAAATCGCCGCGACCATGTCTGGATGGTTGTTGGAGTGGATCAGCACCCGGTCTTTCGGGCCGATGCCCAGAGCCACCAAAGCATGGGCGAGTGCATCGGTGCGCGCGTTCAACGCGCCATAGCTGATCGTTTGATCGCGGAAAATGATCGCCGGGTGGTCAGGTTTGCGCGCCGCCGCATGGGTGAGAAACCGACCCAGATTCATTGTCGCCAGCGACTGGCGGGCGAAGGCAAATTCAGGATCGGCCATGGCTAACGCACCCGCTCCAGAATGCTGACATAATTGGCAACCGCCGTGCCACCCATGTTGAAAATGCCCGCGGTTTTGGCGTTGGCGACTTTGGCGCCAGCGGGCTCGCCCATCAATTGTTTGGCCGCCATGACATGCATGGAAACGCCGGTAGCTCCCACCGGATGGCCCTTGGCTTTGAGACCACCAGACGGGTTGACCGGCAGCCGCCCGTCAATCGCCGTTGTGCCATCGCGCGCCACGTCGCCGCCCTTGCCCGGTGCAGCCAGTCCCATCGCTTCATATTCCATCAGTTCGGCAATGGTGAAGCAGTCATGGGTTTCCACAAAGCTCAGATCATCGAGGCTTAAGCGCGCGTCAGCCAGCGCCATGTGCCAGGCGCGTGCGGCACCATCCAACTTGGTTTTGTCACGCCGCGACAAGGCCATCACATCATTGGTGTGGGTGCGCGCGCGAAAGCCGATGGCGCGCTCGGCATGCCACGCCAAATCGTCGTCAACAATCACCATCGCGGCCGCGCCGTCTGAAATCAGCGAGCAATCCGTGCGGCGCAGTGGCCCGGCGACGACGGGGTTTTTGTCCGAGACCGTGTTGCAAAAATCAAAGCCCACATCTTTTTGAATATGGGCCAGCGGGTTAAGCGCGCCATTGGCGTGGTTTTTGGCGGCAATGGCCGCAAGCGCATCGCGTTGGTCGCCATAGGCCTGAAAATAATGCTCGGCAATATGGCCGAACACACCGGCAAAACCGCCATCAATGCCCGCCTCTTCGGGCACATAGGACGCTTTGAGCAGCACATCGCCCACCGCCGCCGTCGGAATGGCGGTCATCTTTTCAACGCCGATAACCAATGCCGCTTTGATGCGTTTGGCGGCAATGGCATCGAGTGCCGCGTGGATGGCCGCGCTGCCGGTCGCGCAGGCGTTTTCAAGCCGCGTGGCAGGCGTGTGCCGCAGGCCGTCATGCACCATGGAAACCAGACCGGCGCTAAAGCCTTGGTCGCTCATGCCACCATTGAAAGTGCCCAGATAGACCGCGCCGATATCGCCCGCGTCCAAGCCTGCATGGGCCAAGGCCTCATGGGTCACAGAGCCGATCAGGCTCTCGACGGTTTCACCTTCCAGCTTGCCAAAGCGCGTATGCGCCCATCCGGTAATCGCTGCCATGCTTGTCTCCTCCGCGTAAGACTGTGGCGCGCAATTGAACCGGTTTCAAGTGCCGCAAAATGTTTGCAGCACTTCCTCGCCCGGCTCGGGGCCAAGCTCAAAGCCCGCCGCTTCGGCGCGCTCGGTAAACGGGTCGGCAAGCAACGTGTTCAGTTTTGCAAAAACGGTGAAATCGCCGACCAATGCGGCTTGGATTGCGGCCTCGACCCGGTGGTTGCGCGGAATGTAAATCGGGTTGACTTGGCGCATGGCAGCCTGCCGCTCCGCATCGGATCGCGTTTCAAGCGCCAAACGCGACCGCCATGAGGTCAACCACATCATAGCGCGCAACGGATCAGCAAACAGGCTCATGAAAGCGTCTTCCGCGGCGTCGTCCGTTGCGTTCAAATCGCTCAGCCGGCGGAACGCGAGGGTGAAGTCCACATTGTCCACGGCCATGGTCTTCAACAGGTCTTGCGCCATGGCGAAATCGCCATCGTCCTCATGCAAAAGCCCCAGCTTGGCGCGCAGACCGTTTATGTATGCTGTCTGAAACGTTTCGGGGAAGGCGTCGAGTGCACGCTGCGCCAGACCAATCGCTTGATCATTGTCCTCATGCAAAATCGGCAGCAGGGCTTGCGCCAGATTGGCAAGGTTCCACTGCGCGATGGAAGGCTGTTTGCCATAGGCATAGCGGCCCATATGGTCGATCGAACTGTAGACCTGGGCGGGGTTGTAGCCATCCATAAAAGCGCACGGGCCATAGTCGATCGTCTCACCGGATATGGTCATATTATCGGTGTTCATCACGCCGTGGATGAAGCCGAGACACAGCCATTGCGCGACAAGTGCAGCCTGCTTGCGCACCACGCTTTCCAACAGGGCGGCATAGGGGTTGTCTGCGTCACGCGCTGCCGGTTCGTGCCGTGCAATGGCAAAGTCGGCCAAGGCCCGCATCGTGTCAAAGTCTTCGCGGGCGTAAAGATATTGGAAGGTGCCAATGCGGATGTGGCTTGATGCAACACGGGCGAACACACCGCCGGGCATCGGTGCCTCGCGCACCACCGTTTCGCCGGTCAACGCCACAGCCAGTGCGCGGGTGGTCGGCACGCCAAGCGCGGCCATTGCCTCACACAGGATGTATTCACGCAGAACCGGCCCCAGCGCCGCCTTGCCATCGCCACCACGCGAGTAGGGCGTGCGGCCGGTGCCTTTCAGGTGGATGTCAACGCGCTGGCCTCGGTTGTTGACGACTTCGCCCAGCAGCACTGCCCGGCCGTCACCCAACACCGGCGCGAAATTGCCGAATTGATGCCCGGCATAGGCCAGCGCCAATCCCGACGCACCTTCCGGAAAAGCGCTGCCTGCCATGGCTGCGACACCGGCGGGACTGTGCAGCCAGTCAACATCGATGCCCAGATCGCGCGCCAGCGCGTCATTGATCGCAATCGCTTTCGGTGCCTTCACCGCGCGCGCCTGCATCGGCGCATAAAGCGCGTCGGGCAGGGTGTCATAGGCATTGTCAAAGGGAATGGGTGTGCTCATTGAAGGTCCAATGCATGGGCGTATAAATCATCAAGCGTCACAAACCGCAGGACGGCTTGGTTGGTCGCGGCAAGCACCACCGGTGGCGCGCAGCCTGCCGCCAAGGCTTCCGCCCAGCGCGAGGCGCACAGGCACCAGCGATCACCGTCTTTCAGGCCGGTAAAGCCATATTCCGGCCGGGGCGTCATCAGGTCGTTGCCGCGCGCAAGTGAAAACTGCAAAAAGGCGTCTGTCACCTGTGCACACACCACATGGCTGCCCGCATCCATCGGGCCGGTCTCGCAGCACCCGTCACGGAAAAAACCGGTAAGCGGATCAAGCGAACACGCCACCATGGGCTGGCCGAGCACATTGCGCGTTTCTTGTGAAGCGTCTGTCGTCATGCCCAGCCATGTAAGGGTTTGCCCCGCTAAAGCAATACCGCACGCTCGCGCGGCGTTTTATCCCGAGGCGGTGGCCGAACGCATGGAAGCACGCTTGGTCAGCACCATGCGGCGCGCGAAAGCGACGATGAACACAGCCGTTTGCACCAGCACAATCGTCGGGGCAGGGGCGCTGTCGAGAAAGAAGCTGGCATAGGTGCCCAAAAACATCGTCACCAGATTGATGATGACGGCGGCAATCAGCATGCGCGAAAACGTGCGCACCAGCAAAAAGGCAATCGCCCCGGGCGCGATCAACAGGCCGATTGCCAGAATCAAACCAACCGCTGTCAGCGTCGCGACAATCGTCAGAGACAGTGCCGCCAGCAGGCCATAGTGCAACCAATGCACCCGAAGCCCGGCAGTTTGCGCCTGAGCGGGGTCGAAGGCATGGAGGAGCAGGTCTTTCCATTTGACCAGAATTAAGCCGGAGACCACAGCAGCGATGATGGCCGATGTCAGCAGTTCGTCCGCCTCTACGCCGAGCATATTGCCGAACAGGATGTGGTCGAGATGGGCGCTGGTGTCGACGGCGACATAAAGCACAAGCCCTGCGGCAAACATGCCCGAAAATACGACGCCCATAACCGTGTCTTGTTTGACGCGGCTATTGGTCGCCAGATAGCCGGTCGCCACAGCGCAAAACATGCCCGCCGCAAACGCGCCAACCAGCAGGGGAATGCCTGCTATATAGGCCAGCACGATGCCCGGCAGCACTGCATGGCTGACCGCATCCCCCATCAGCGCCCAGCCTTTCAAGACCAGAAAACACGATAGCAAAGCGGTGGGAAACGCGATGATCAAGCAGATCAAAAAAGCGTCCTGCATGAAGGGAAACTGAAACGGCTGCAACAGGCTCACGCGATGGTCTCCCGTGGCAAGCGTGCCGCGCGCGCTTTGCGCTTTGATGCCAAAAGGCCATGTTTGGGTGCAAACACGAATGCGGCCAAAAACACCAATGTCTGCAGCACAACGATAACGCCACCGGTCGCGCCATCAATGAAATAGCTGAGATACGCACCGGCAAAGCTTGTGATGCAGCCAATCAAAACAGAGGTGAGGATGAGGCGTGGAAACCGGTCGCACAGCAAATAGGCCGTCGCGCCGGGTGTCACAACCATCGCGATGACCAACAATGCGCCGACCGTTTGCATCGCCGCAACAACGGAAGCAGCCAACAGCGCGAAGAACAGCGCTTTCAGCCGCGCCGGTTTCAGCCCGATGGATCGCGCATGGTTCTCGTCAAAAAACGTCACCATCAGGTCTTTCCATTTGGCTAGCAGGATAGCCAGCGACACAAAACCGATCAGCGCTAATTGCAGCGTGTCTTCTGGCGTGATCGCCAGAATGTTGCCCATGACGATGGATTCGACGTTGATTGAAACGGGACTGACCGACACGATGAACAGGCCGAGGCCAAAAAAGGATGTGAAGATCAGCCCGATAATCACATCAATTTTCAAGCCCGACCTTTCCGATAAAAACAGCATCGAGCCTGCCGCTAGGCCACCGGCGATAAAGGCGCCCAGCGCAAAGGGCAGACCGAGCATATAGGCACCTGCCACGCCGGGCACGACCGAGTGGGCCAGCGCATCGCCGATCAGCGACCAGCCTTTGAGCATGAGATAGGCCGACAAGAAAGCGCACACACCACCCACCAGCGCGGAAACCCACATCGCCGTTGTCATGTAATTGTAGCTGAACGGCTCAAGCAGATAGGCGGTCACGATGGAACATCCTTGTCGCCGCGCATGGTCTTGTCACCATATTGAACGAAGGGGCGTTCATCATCTGTCAGAATGGTCACGGTCCGGCCATCGGCATCGTCGTGCAGTTCGTCGCCGCCCAGCGTGAAATGGCGCAGCACGCCACCAAATGCGCGTTGCAGATTAGCGGTGGTAAAAGTGGTTTCCGTCGGGCCATAGGCGAGCACGGTGCCTTTGACTAATATCGTGCGGTCACAAAATTCCGGCACGGAACCCAGATTATGCGTCGAGACCAGCATGACGCGGCCCTCATCGCGCAGCGCGCGCAGCAGTGCAACGATCTGCTCTTCGGTTTGCACGTCAACGCCGGTGAATGGCTCGTCGAGCAGGATGACCTGGCCTTCCTGCGCCAAGGCGCGCGCGAGAAACACACGCTTGCGCTGACCACCCGACAATTCGCCGATTTGGCGGTGCCGGTAGTCGGCCATGTTGACGCGGTCGAGTGCTTCTTCCACCGCCTCATGGTCGCGCGCGGAGGGACGGCGCAGCCAGCCCATATGGCCGTAGCGCCCCATCATCACCACATCTTCAACCAGCACCGGAAAAGCCCAGTCCACCTCTTCGGCCTGCGGCACATAGGCGACAAGGTTTTTGCGCAGCGCTTCACGCACACTCATACCCAGTAGGTAAATTTCACCGCGCGATACCGGCACAAAGCCCATGATCGCTTTAAACAGCGTGGACTTCCCAGCGCCATTGACGCCGACCAGCGCGGTCACCGTTCCTTGCGGTATTTCAAAACTGGCATCGACTAGCGCCGTGTGGCCGTTGCGATAGGTGACGGTGACATCACGCGCAAAAATACCACCGCCCGACACATGGGCGGCAGCATCTTTGATGGGCTCAATAGTGTGTTGCGATACGGTCAATTCGTCTCTGTGAGCCCCTTGGCGATGGTTTGTGATGTGACGCGCAGCAAATCAATATAGGTCGGCACCGGTCCATCGGCTTCTGACAGTGAATCTACGAAGAGCTCGCCGCCATAGATCGCACCGGTTTCGCGCGCCACCTGCTTGGCCGGTGCTGTGTCGACGGTCGATTCACAAAATACCACCGGAATGTCGTTTTCGCGTACCCCGTCGATCACCGCGCGCACCTGTTGGGGTGTGCCCACTTGGTCGGCATTCATCGGCCAGAGGTACAGCTCCTTCATGCCGAAATCGCGCGCAATATAGCTGAACGCGCCTTCGCAGGTCACCAGCCAGCGCTGATCTTCCGGGATGGCCAAGACCTGCGCGCGCAACGGCGCAACGGCATCGCGCAGTTGCGCCTTATAGGCTTCTGCGTTGGCGCGGTAGGCCGCCTCATTGTCGGGATCATGCTCGATAAAAGCGTCCATGATGTTGTCGACATAGATCAACGCATTGTCCAACCCCATCCAGGCATGCGGGTTGGTTTTGCCTTCATAGCTGCCTGAGCCGATGGCGATCGGCGCGATGCCTTCGCTGACGGTGGCTGAGGGGATATCGCCCAAATTGGAAAGAAACTGCTCAAACCACAATTCCAGATTCAAGCCGTTCCACAAAATGAGGTCAGCGTCCGACGCGCGCACCAAATCGCCCGGCGTTGGTTGATAGCCGTGAATTTCCGCGCCGGGCTTGGTGACGGAGACAACCTGCGCCGCATCGCCTGCCACATTGGCGGCCATATCCGCGATGACAGTAAAGGTGGTGACCACCTTCATTTTCTCAGATGCTGCTGCGCCAAGCGTTGCTGTTGCCAGTACCGTTGTTGTCAGAAATGCCACGACCAGTGACCGCATAGTGCCCTCCAAAATGACTGTTGCACCATGATATGGTCAGCCCCGAATTTTTGTCAATGCTAATGAGAATGATTTGCATATAGATTTGAAATCTGTTTTGGAGCGTGCTATCACAGCGCCATGAATAAGCCCGATCCGATATTTATTGATGATCTTGAGCACGAGTTGCGCGCCGAGGGCGTGCGCATCACACGTCAGCGCGTGGCGATCCTGTCCGCATTGGCAGGCTCCAATGATCATCCAACCGCTGAAAACATATTAGAGCGTGCCCGCAAGCAGGATGATACTGTGTCCTTGGCAACGGTCTACCGGACTTTGTCCGTGCTTGTTGAGCGCGGCACTGTGTTGCGCAATGAATTTGACGGCACTGGCGCGCGTTTTGAATTGGCCAACAAGCCGCACCACGATCATCTGATTGATGTTGATACCGGTGAAGTGATTGAGTTTACGTCGCCCAAGATTGAGCAATTGCAGGCCGAAATCGCACGCGAGCTTGGCTATGAGATTGTTGACCACCGGCTTGAGCTCTACGGCCGCATCAAATCAGATTAAGCTGGTTGCCCAAAAACCATATCGGCTTCGATGCTGTTTTCCAGCACCGTATGCGCATTAGGAATGTCATTGCCCAACGCTTTGGCATGTGCGTGCGCCTCATCCAGCCCGTAATGCTTCCAGCGTGCCAGCAACCGCTTTTCCAGCATAGCGACGTCCGGACGGACAAAGATCGTCAGGTCGAAAAACCCGTGCAATGCCGACCATGGCGCATCGTTCAGCAACAGGTAATTGCCTTCAAGAACGATGATCCGTGTGTCGGCTTTTACCGTGCCGGCATCGGGAATTGCGGCGTCCAGTGACCGGTCGAACGTGGGGTAGGTGACCGCGTCGGTTGCGGTTGTCAGCTTGCCGACCAGCGCAACAAAGCCTTCCGCATCAAATGTGTTGGGCGCGCCTTTGCGCAGCCGAAGCCCGCGCGCGTCTAACGTGTCGTTGTCCAGATGAAAACCATCCATCGGCACCAGCGCCGCGCAGCCGGGCCGCTCATTGTTCAGCCGGTCAACCAGCAGTTCGGCCAGCGTTGACTTTCCGGCAGCGGGTGGCCCGGCAATGGCAATCATCACGCGCTTGCCGGACACATCTTGTTTCGGCAAACGCGCAATGATCTGATCAATTTCCAAGTCAAACATTGCTGTCAAACATTGCTGTCAAACATCGTTTTTTATGCAGCCACCGCTTCGGTGGGCGGTTCCATCGCGCCCGTCATGAAGGCAACCGCATCCGACATGGTGTATTGCTTGGGATCGATGACGCAGAGACGTCGACCAAGCCGGTGCACATGCACACGGTCCGCCACTTCAAATACATGCGGCATGTTGTGCGAAATCAGGATAATCGGAATACCGCGCGCGCGCACATCCTGGATCAGTTCAAGCACCTTGCGGCTTTCCTTGACGCCCAGCGCTGCTGTGGGCTCATCCAGAATGATGACTTTCGAGCCAAACGCCGCCGCACGCGCCACAGCCACACCTTGGCGCTGGCCGCCCGACAATGTCTCCACCGCCTGATTGATGTTCTGGATGGTCATCAGGCCAAGATCATTGAGTTTTTCACGGGCTAGCTCTTCCATTTTCTTGCGGTCAAGCCGTCTGAACACGCTTCCCATGATGCCGGGTTTGCGAATTTCGCGGCCCATGAACATGTTGTCGGCAATAGACAAGGCAGGCGACATGGCCAGCGTCTGGTAAACGGTCTCGATACCTTGTTCGCGTGCCTGAATGGGCGAGGTAAACCGCACCGGCTTACCTTCCATGGTAATCTGCCCCTCATCAGGCACAACCGCACCGGAAATGGATTTGATCAAGGTGGATTTGCCCGCGCCATTGTCGCCAATGACAGCCAGAATTTCACCGGGCATCAAATCGAAGTCACAATGATCCAGGGCGGTGACTCGGCCATAGCGTTTCACCAAGCCGCGCGCTTTCAAAATGGGTTCACTCATCAGGCAGATACCTTTCTGATCCATTGGTCGACGGCAACCGCGCCGATGATTAACACGCCGATGAGCAGGAAGGTCCACTGCGCGTCGGCACCCATCAGGCGCAGTCCCAAGGTGAACACGCCGACGATCAATGCGCCAAAGAACATGCCCATGACCGAGCCGCGCCCGCCAAACAGCGAAATGCCGCCGATCACCACCGCTGTAATGGATTCGATATTGGCCAATTGACCTGATGTTGGGGAGACCGAGCCGATGCGACCGATCAACACCCAGCCAGCAAACGCACAGATCAGACCTGACAGCACATAGACAGAAATAAGCGTTTTCTTGACCTGTACGCCGGACAGTTCCGCTGCTTCCGGGTCGTCACCAACCGCATACACATGGCGACCCCAAGCGGTCTCGCGCAGCACATAGGCAAGCAGCAAAACCAGAGCCACAAGGAAAATCACGCCGTAAGTGAAGCGTGCTCCACCGACCTGCAACACCGTTCCAAAAAACTGCAGCAAGGGAGCTTCAGCTTCGATGTCCTGGCTGCGGATGGTTTCATTGGCTGAATACAGAAAGTTGGTCGCCAAAACAATTTGCCACATGCCCAGCGTAACGATGAAGGGCGGCAGTTTCATCACCGCCACCAAAAAGCCGTTGATGTAGCCGCACAGCATACCGCAGGCGAGCCCGGCTAAAATTGCCAGCTCAGGTGGCAGCCCGTAGCGGAACACGAATTGGCCCATCACCACCGATGAAAGTACCATGATCGCGCCCACCGACAAATCGATGCCTTTGGTCAGAATGACCAAAGATTGCGCTGCGCCAACGATGCCGACAATGGCTACCTGCTGCAAAATCAGCGTCAGAGCGAAAGGCGAGAAAAATTTAGAACCGAGCAAAATGCCAAAAATAATGATCGACAATACGAGGACGATCAAGGGTACGGCGGCGGGAGTCTGATGCAGAAAGTGTTGTAGTCTGTGCACCGCGCCGCGCCGCTCGGCAAAAGCGGCAACCGTTTGCGGGCTGCTCGCAACGACTTTTTCATAGTCTTGACTGTCTGCCATCATTCCTCCCCGGAGCGCGGACATCATGGTTTTGTTGCCACTGGCATAGTGGCATAAAACACGGCTCGATCAATTGGCGTTTGAAGCGTGTGAGCAAAACGGGCGGCATTGCCGCCCGTTCGCAGTTCACAAAGTAAAGGGTTGGATTAACCCCAGCAGAGGTTTGTGCCTTCAGTTGTGTCGATTGACTCAACACCGTCAACTGGCTTGTCGGTCACAAGCGCCACGCCTGTGTCGAAGAAGTCTTTGCCGGCTGTCGGCGCAGGCTTGGTGCCATCTGCCGCAAACTTGGCAATTGCTTCAATGCCGAGAGAAGCCATCAGCAGCGGATATTGCTGCGATGTTGCGCCGATCACGCCGTCCTTGACGTTGGCAACGCCGGGGCAGCCGCCGTCAACAGAAACGATCAGCACGTCGTTTTCGCGGCCAATTGCTTTGAGTGCTTCATAGGCACCGGCAGCGGCTGGCTCGTTGATGGTGTAAACCACATTGATCATCGGGTCTTTGGCGAGAAGGTTTTCCATCGCACGACGGCCACCTTCTTCATTGCCCTCGGTCACGTCGTTGCCAACGATGCGTGGGTCTGTCTCATCACCCCATTTGTTTGGGTCACCCAGATCAATGCCGAAACCTTGCAGGAAGCCCTGGTCACGCAGAACGTCGACGCTCGGCTGGGAAATCGCAAGATCAAGCATGGCGATTTTCGCGTTTGCAGCTTCATCACCCAATGCAGCAGCAGCCCATTTGCCGATCAGCTCGCCAGCCAGGAAGTTGTCGGTAGCAAATGTCGCGTCAGCTGCGTCGATTGGCTCAAGCGGTGTATCCAAAGCGATGACAACGAGGCCAGCTTCGCGCGCTTGCTGAACAGCTGGCACAATTGAAGATGTGTCTGATGCTGTGATCAGGATACCTTTGGCACCGTCAGCGATGCAGGTTTCAATCGCTTGCACCTGCGTTTCATGGTCGCCATCAACCTTACCGGCGAATGACTTCAGTTCGATACCCAACTCAGCGGCCTTGGCCTCTGCGCCCTCTTTCATTTTCACAAAGAAAGGGTTGGTGTCTGTTTTTGTGATCAGGCAAGCGCTGACTGAGTGGCTCGCAGCAGACGCTGGTGAAATGGCTGCAACAGATGCGACAAGCGCGCCGGCAGCGGCGGCCAGAATGGTCTTTTTCATAATAATCCTCCCAAGCGGCATGTGCCGCGATACTTCTATCGGCAGTCACACTGTGGTGACCGTCCACCCTATACAGACTCAATCCCCGCACACTGTCAATAAGTAAATCAACTTGATTTAATAATTATTTCCTGATTGTTTACGCGGGTAAACGAGTGATACGAGCGCTTTTGGGGGAGAACATCGTGCCGGTTGTCGGTCATATTGGAGGAGACAGAGGTCAGATGATTGCGGGTGTGAACCACGCTGGCCTGCGCGCTCACAATGAACGGCTGGTTTTGTCGCTGCTGCGGCGTCACGGTGCCTTATCCAAGGCGGAAATCACCCGCCTGACCGGGCTTTCAGCGCAAACGATCTCCGTTATCAACCGTGCCTTGGAGGACGAACATTTCGTCCAGCGGGGTGATCCTGTTCGCGGCAAGGTTGGGCAGCCTTCCGTGCCTATGACGCTCGATCCCGATGGCGCTTATTCAATCGGCCTTCGGATTGGGCGGCGCAAAGTCGATCTGGCGGTGATGGATTTCGTTGGGACGTTTCGCGATCAGGTAACCCTTACTTATCCGTACCCCACTCCCACACGTATTTTATCATTTGTCGAAACCAACCTTCCTAAGCTTATTCAATCGATCACGCCGGTCGGCGCTGAAGAGCGCATTGTTGGCATCGGCATCGGCGCACCATTTCAAATGTATAATTGGCTCGATAGGCTGGGCGCCCCGCAGGCGCAGATGAACCAGTGGCGTGATTTCGATTTGACCGCCGCTGTGCAGCAATTGACCGGCTTTCCCGCAACGCTGGTCAATGACGCCTCGTGCGCCTGCGTTGCCGAACAAACCATCGGCGCGGGGCGGCGGCTGGAAGATTTTGCCTATTTTTATATTGGCTCGTTTATCGGTGGCGGCGTGGTGATGAACGGCATGCTGCAAACCGGCGCAACCGGCAATGCCGGTGCATTCGGGCCATTGCCATCGCCAACCAAAGCCGATGAAAATGCCAAGCTGATCGACACCGCATCACTGTTCCAACTTGAGCGACAGTTGAAAGAAGCGGGCATTGATGGCGATAGCATCTGGCGCGACACGTCAGACTGGTCACGGTTTGAACCGCATTTATCCGATTGGCTTAATCCAACGGCTTTGGCGCTCGCCAATGCGATTGTCACCGTGTGCGCTGTGATCGACTTTCCATGCATTGTCATTGATGGCGCGTTTCCTGCTTCCGTGCGCGCTGAAATGGTGGCCGAAGTCAACCGTGCCATGCAGTCAGTCAACACCGATGGCGTGGTTGTGCCGGAAATCATCGAGGGCGAAGCCGGACAGGAGGCGCGCGTTATCGGCGCATCAATGCTGCCTATTTTGGCCTATTTTGACGCCGACCGGTCGGCCGTGCGCCCCGCTGTTGCCGGATAAGCGGCAGGCATTTGTCGATTTGCCAACGCGCGCGGCATTTTGTGCTTTGTTATTCTGGTTTGCGCTGTTAGCGTTTTGCCAACGTTAGTGCGCAAGCGCTCCCCGATGAGCTGCGGCGTGCAGAAAGGGTAACGCGTGACCAGCCATAAGACCGGTGCCTTTGCACCGTCCGATGGCCATCCGCAAAAAGCAGACTCCCCAACCGGGATGTCCGCGCCACCCATACCCGTTGCGGATCAGCGCCAACAGGCGCCCCGCTCTAAAACCGCATCTGCGGTTGCAGGTATGGACTCTTCTTCGAGGGATGGCGGTAGCCTATCCCCAAAAGCGGAGACGGCAACAGGCGATGGCCAACAACCGAAAAAACGGCGTCGTCGCAGACGGCGGCGAAAAAGCGTGCACGCCAATGTGCCGCTGGACGGTGCTATTGCGCCAGAATTGCCGCCAACCGTCAAACCGCTACTCAAACCATCGCGCTCCATCACCCAGACCGCGCGCCCGACGCGCCGCGCCTACAATGGGCCGCCCAACGCCTATGCCGCGCTTGATTTGGGCACCAATAATTGCCGCTTGCTGGTCGCCATTCCCACCCGCTACGGCCAGTTTCGCGTGGTTGACGCTTTTTCGCGCATCGTCCGTTTGGGCGAAGGGTTGGGCACCACCAATCAATTAAGCCAGGCGGCGATGGATCGGGCGGTTGAAGCGCTCAAAGCCTGTGCGGCAAAACTGCACGACCGGCCGGTCAAGCGCATGCGGTTGATTGCCACTGAGGCGTGCCGCGCGGCAACCAATGGCACCATGTTTCTGGAGCGTGTTCATGAGGAAACCGGCTTAAAACTCGAAATGATTGACCGTGAAACCGAAGCGCGTCTGGCGGTGGCCGGTTGCGCTTCTTTGATGGAGCAGGGCACCGACTCGGTGGTTTTGTTTGATATTGGCGGCGGCTCATCGGAAATCGCGCTGATGGATCTGTCAAACCGTAAGTCAAAACTAACAGAAAATATCGTCGATTGGACCTCTTTGCCCGTTGGCGTCGTCACGCTCGCCGAGCGCTTTGAGGGGCGCGATGTGACCCCGGAAATCTTTGCCGCGATGAAGGCCTATACAGCCGATTTGCTGCATGATTTCAAACAACGAAACCCGCTTTCTGAGTTGGTCAATACGGAAAGATTTGCGCTGCTGGGCACGTCCGGTACGGTCACGACGCTTGCGGGCATTCATCTCGGTCTGCAGCGCTATGACCGGCGTCGGGTGGATGGTCTTTGGCTGACAGATGATCAGGTGACCGAGATCA
>JBAUIL010000031.1:0-3246 GCA_049682915.1 Ahrensia sp.
CCTCCATCGCTCCTGCTTCTCCTGAGTTCTGTCCTAGTGGAGGTCGGCGCGGGTGTTGGGTGGACCGTCTACCCGCCGCTCAGCAGTAACAGTGGTGCAGGTGTCGACGTCGCCATCTTTAGCCTCCATCTGTCCGGGCTCAGCAGCCTAGCCGGCTCGATCAACTTTCTCACCACAATCCTCAAGATGCGCGGTCCGGGTCAGGAAATGCTGAGAGTTCCCCTGTTTGTGTGGGGCGTGCTCATCACCAACCTTCTTCTCCTGCTCTCCTTGCCTGTGCTTGCGGGTGCTCTCACGATGCTCCTCACTGATCGCAACTCCAACACCACCTGGTTCGACCCTGGGGGAGGTGGGGACCCGGTGCTCTATATGCACCTGTTCTGGTTTTTTGGCCACCCCGAGGTTTACATCCTCATCTTGCCTGGGTTTGGTTTGATTAGCCACGTGGTCTCAGCCTTTGCGCGAAAGCCCGTGTTTGGCTCCATCGGGATGATCTACGCCATGGCTAGTATCGGTGTGCTCGGCTTGATCGTTTGGGCGCACCATCTGTGAACCGTCGGCCTAGACGTGGAGACCCGCGCTTATTTCACAGCGGCCACGATGATCATTGCTGTCCCCACCGGTCTGAAACTCAACAGCTGGATGGCCACTCTGTGGGGCGGTCGCCTCAGACTCGGAGTGCCTCTGCTCTGTGCTGTCTGCTTTCTCAAACTCTTTGCTCTTGGAGGTCTAACCGGCGTGGTCCTCGCCAACTCTGGCCTAGCCATTGGCCTTCATGACACCTACTTTGTCGTGGCCCACTTTCATTACGTGCTCTCCATGGGCGCGGTGGTTGCCATCTACGCTGGGTTCTATAACTGGATCCAGAACGCACATCTCCTCGGTCTCATCCACTTCTGGATTTTCGGGATCGGCGTCAACATCGTCTTTCTGCCGATGCACGGATTGGGTCTAGCCGGTATGCCTCGGCGCATCCCTGATTTCCCCACCGCCTGGGTGGGCTGGAACGGCGTCATCTGCGCAGGCGTCATCCTCTCGGTGATGGGTGGCGTCCTATTCTTTAATGTGCTCGGTGCGACCAATCCCTGGCCGGTCTGCTGAGTGTGTGCCGGCACGGAGTGGTTGGTCCCGAAATCGCCCGTGGCTTACCACACCTTGGGCCTGCTCCCTGTGCTGCTGGTGTTCTCGTCTGGATGGCTTTCGTCTCACGGGTGGCATGCATCTCCTGATTTACACCGATCAGAGCTGCTCATTCTCATCGATTGGGCGAGCCTGGTCGTCACGTTCTCGAAATGCACCTAGTTTTAGAAATGAAACCCATTCTGAATGAGCGCCATTCTAGGTGGCATTTGGAATACGCTCCACGTCGTATAGGATTTGCACCGCCACTGAATGTTCTTTGGCTTTGTCCTCGAAATGGGCGCATTCTTGGGCAGCTCCACAAATAAAATATGAGGAATGAAATGATGGTGCCTATGCCGCTCATCGTCTCAGCCATTTGAAACTACCCGCTCTTTCTGCCGGTCATCGCCACCTATCCGACTATCCAACCCCGAGTCTCCTTTACGGACTTTGGGGATTCGGTAGCCTAGGCGGCATCGGTTTGCAAGTTCAGATCGTGACCGGCATCCTTCTTGCGATGCACTACACGCCCCACGTAGTTTGTGCCGGTGTGTCCATCGAACACATTCTGCGCGAGGTCTACGGCGGGTGGATGCTCCGCCATGCCCACGCCAACGGTGCGAGTCTGTTCTTTATCGCGGTCGGACTGCACCTGTTCCGCGGCCTAGCGATGGGACATGCATGGCGCGTATTCGTGTGGTGTTTGGGTGTGCTCCTCCTGCTTCTGAGTATTCTCACCGCCTTTGTTGGCTATGTGCTGCCTTGGGGACAGATGAGCTTTTGGGGCGCGACGGTAATCACCAGCCTTGCAAGCGCATTGCCGGTGGTTGGTCAGAGCCTCGTGTCCTGGCTGTGGGGTGGTCTGTCCGTAGAGAACGCCACCTTAAACCGAGTTTTGAGCCTGCACTACCTGCTGCCCTTCATCATCGCTGGCACCTCAGTAGTGCATATCGCTGCCCTACATCAATACGGCTCAAACCATCCCCTCGTTGGCGCTAACCCGGTGGACAAGAGTGCCTTTCTCACCGATACCATCATCAAAGACCTCGTGGGCTGGGTGCTGGGAGCCATCGGTTTCACCCTGTTTGCTTTTGGAGCCCCCATCGCCCTTGGCCACCCAGATAACTCGATCCACGCCAACCCACTCACCACCCCTGCGCATATCGTGCCCGAGTGGTATTTTTTGGCTTTGTATGCCATCCTGAGAAGTATACCCAACAAGCAGGCCGGGGTGGTTGCAGTCGCCCTGGTCATCTTCACCTTGATCCTATTAGGTTGGGGGTCAATGGTTAGTAAGAATCGATGCGTGACGGGTGCGGGCCAGCCTTTGCCTATCCCACGCGGTGTTTACGCCATTGCGGACGCTTTACACCTGTTCTGGATCCTCGGGGCTGGCGTCCTCATCCTTGGCTGGTCTGGGTCGCATTGCACACCCCACGCCATTCGAATCGGTCAGCTCTGGGGCGCTTATTCATTCCTTTGTTTTGCCATCCTCACTTACGCCACCTGCTCTACGCCATCGTCTTTGGTGCTCCCATTCTGCAGGTGCTCGTCCTGTGCGTCTAGGCCGCCTCTCCATCGATCTGGTCATCTTCGCCCCGGTGTTCTTGATGGCCAAACCATCCTTAGCTGGCATCACTTCGCCACCTGCTCCTGCTCGGGCCTAGCTCTGACTGGGGTGGTCTCTACGCCCTTGTCGCTCTCCACCTGCTGGTCTAGAGGCTGTGGGTCTCATCCATCTGGTCCTGGAGGTCTGGCTTGTCATGGCCACGGCTTTCAACTCCTTGGTCTCACGGGGTGGCACTTCACCTAATTCTTGGCTACGATCCACAGCTCACCGGGCTCTAGGTGGCATCCATCTGCCTCATCTCCGAACATGCTATGCCTCACCTCTTTGATGGCATTCTAGAGGTTTCGAGCTGCATCCACATTTGGATCACGAAATGAACATGGTGTTCATGGCTGCTGGTCTGGTGGACTCAATTCTGGGCATGGCCATCCTTTGCGTCTCACCGGTCTTGTGGCTGCTCTCCTCATCCATCTCGTCTGTTTTGTCAACCCTCCGCAAGCTCTGGCTATCCGCCTCCTCGGCCTGGGGGTTGTATAGCCCGCGCCACTTAGATC
>JBAUIL010000032.1:0-15953 GCA_049682915.1 Ahrensia sp.
GCATTGATGTGCACATCAAGGACGGCAAGGTTCGTTACATCGAAGGCAATCGCGACCACCCTGTCAACAAAGGTGTTTTGTGCGGCAAGGGCAGTGCGGGCATCATGCAACACTATTCACCCGCACGTCTGCAAGCGCCGATGAAGCGCGTCGGGCCGCGCGGCTCCGGCCAGTTTGAAGAAATCAGCTGGGACGAGGCGCTGGGCATTGCGACCGACTGGCTGGGTACGGTGCGCAAGACCGATCCGAAGAAGCTCGCCTTCTTCACCGGTCGTGACCAAAGCCAATCCTTGACCGGCCTGTGGGCCATGCAATTTGGTACGCCCAACTTTGCCGCGCATGGCGGTTTCTGCTCGGTTAATATGGCCGCTGGTGGGCTTTACACATTCGGCGGTGCGTTCTGGGAGTTTGGCGACCCTGATTGGGACAAGACCAAATATTTCATGCTGTTTGGTGTGGCCGAGGACCATGCGTCCAACCCGATCAAGATCGGCATAGGCAAGCTGAAAAACCGCGGCGCGAAAGTTGTCGCGGTCAATCCGGTGCGCACCGGCTACAACGCTGTGGCAGACGAATGGGTCGGCGTGCGTCCGGGTACGGACGGTTTGTTTGTTGGCGCGTTGATCCATGAGATGTTCCGCAACCAGACCATCGATCTGGATTATCTGATACGCTACACCAATGCACCTTGGCTGGTAATCAATGATCCCGGTGCTGCGGATGACGGGCTGTTTGCGCGCGACGGCAATGGCAACCCGCTGGTGTTTGACACGTCAAGCAATGGTTTTGCCAGCGGCAAGGCACGAGACAACACGCCGGCGCTGAGTGGCGAGCGCACACTGGCTGATGGCCGCAAGGCGCGCCCGGTGTTTGAACTGATGGCCAAGCGCTATCTGGGTGATGAATATAGCCCCGACGCGGTTGCTGAGCGCACCGGCTTGGATGCGGCACAGATCCGTCGTATCGCCGCTGAGTTGGCCCATGTGGCCTTCAAGGAAGAGATCGTCATCGACCAGGAATGGACCGATGCCTGGGGTCGCAAGCACGACAAGATGATCGGGCGTCCGGTATCCATGCATGCCATGCGCGGAATCTCGGCCCATTCCAACGGGTTCCAAACATGCCGGATGATCCATATTCTGCAGATCCTACTTGGCTCCATCGATTGCCCCGGCGGCTTCCGCTACAAGCCGCCTTACCCCAAGCAGACCCCACCGAACCTGCTGCCGCATGGTGCCGTCGGCGACATCAAACCCGAGATGCCGTTAGGCGGGCCACATCTCGGTTTCCCGCACGGGCCGGAGCATTTGCTGCTGGCTGCCGATGGCTCACCCAGCCGGATTGACAAAGGCTTTACGTGGGACGCGCCGATGTCGGCCCATGGTCTGATGCATATGGTGATCAATAACGCCGCGCAGAAAGACCCGTACGGCATCGACGTGTTGTTTATGTATATGGCCAACATGGCGTGGAACTCGTCGATGAACGTGCCCGGCACGCTGGATGCGCTGACGGCCAAGGATGATGACGGCGAATACGTCATTCCAAAGATCATCTATTCCGATGCTTACTATTCCGAGACGGTGCCGTTCTGCGATCTGATCTTGCCGGACACCACCTATCTGGAGCGTTGGGACTGTATCTCGCTGCTCGACCGGCCTATTTCCGAGCCGGAAATGGTCGCCGATTCCATCCGCCACCCGGTGGTGAAACCGGACCGTGATGTGCGTGGTTTCCAGGAAGTTCTGATCGATCTGGCCGCGCGCCTGAAGTTTCCGGCGTTCACGAACGAAGACGGCACGCCGAAATTCCCTGGCGGCTATCCCGATTACATGGTCAACCACCAGCGCAAGCCCAACATTGGCCCGCTCGCGGGGTGGCGTGGTGTGGATGGAAACAAGGTGGGCGTGGGTGAACCCAACCCGAAACAGTTGGAAAAATATATCGAGAACGGCGCATTCTTCGCGCACCACATCGCGCCGGAGCACGCCTATTTCAAGCACGCCAACCGTGGCTATCTGGATTGGGCGATGGAGCGCGGTATCCGCCTGTCACCGGAGCCGACGATCTTCCAGCTCTATTGCGAGCCGGTACAGAAGTTCCGGCTTGCGGCACGGGGCCATGGTGAGCGGCAACCGCCGGAACGCGCGCGTGAGCGCATTGAGACCTATTTCGATCCGCTGCCTTTCTGGTATCCGCCGTTTGAAGAGAGCAAGGTTGACCTCGGACAGTTTGATCTGCATGCCATCTCGCAACGCCCGATGCATATGTATCATTCATGGGGTAGTCAAAACGCCTGGCTGCGTCAGATCACGGCGGCCAACCGGCTGTATATCCACACATCGGTGGGCGAAAAGATTGGCGCGAAAGATGATGATTGGGTGTGGCTGACGTCGCATCAGGGGCGCGTGAAGTGTCAGGTGAAACTGATGGAAGGCGTCAACCCGCACACGGTGTGGACGTGGAACGCCATCGGCAAACGCCGTGGCGCGTGGGGGCTGGATGATGATGCGCCCGAGAGCAATCAGGGCTTTTTGCTCAACCATCTGATTTCTGAATTGTTGCCGGCTGGCGGCGGTGGCTATCGCTATTCCAATTCTGACCCGATTACCGGGCAGGCCGCTTGGTTCGATCTGCGGGTGTCGATTGCGCTGGCTGAGCAAGCCGGTGTCACAGAGCCGTTTTTTGAACCGACCGGCACGGCAACACAACCGCCGTCACCGGATAAACTGGCCTATGGCAAAGACTTCCGGGAGGCTGCCGAATGACCACCCTGCCGCAATCAACCAACAAGAAGCTTGGCCTGGTCATTGACCTTGATATTTGCGTGGGCTGCCATGCCTGCGCGACAAGCTGCAAGGAATGGAATACCGGCGGCTATAGCGCGCCGCTGAGTGACCATGACCCTTACGGTGCTGACCCGTCCGGCGCATGGCTTAACCGTATCCACTCCTACGAGGTGGAGACGGACGAAAAGCAGAAGACGCTGCATTTCCCGCGCTCATGCCTGCATTGTGAAGAGCCCGCTTGCGTGACGGTGTGCCCGACGGGTGCATCGTATAAGCGGGCGGAAGACGGCATCGTCTTGGTCAATCCCGATACGTGCATCGGCTGCAAATTGTGCTCATGGGCGTGTCCTTATGGTGCGCGTGAATATGACTATGATGATGGCGTGATGAAGAAGTGCACGCTGTGCGTGGACCGGATTTATAACGAAACGCTGGATGAAGCTGATCGGGTGCCAGCTTGTGTGCGTGCATGCCCCACCGGTGCGCGCGCATTTGGTGATTTGGGTGATCCCAACAGCGATGTGTCGCAATCGGTTGCAGACCGTGGCGGCTTCGATCTGTTGGAAGAGTTCGGCTACAAGCCCGTCAACAAATACTTACCACCCCGCGCGGCTACTGTGCCAACGCAAGCAACTGCGGATTTTGACATCACCGTGCCGCCAGCGGGCAACAGCGCCGTTGAAAAACTGTTTGCCTGGGTAGACCAGACATTGTCGAGATAAGATCATGCATCCAGCCTATTCTGTTATTTTATTCACGACTTCATCGGGCGCTGGCTACGGCTTGTTGTTCTGGCTGTCGCTTGGCCATACCTTCGGTGCGTTTGACGGCGCACGCTGGTTTTCGTTTATCGCGCTGGCCATCGCGCTCTCGCTGATCACAGTGGGCCTTTTGGCCTCGACCTTTCATTTGGGCCACCCGGAGCGGGCGCACCGGGCGTTTTCGCAGTGGCGTTCATCCTGGCTGTCGCGTGAAGGTGTGGCAGCGGTCGCGACCTATGTGCCCGCCGGTCTGCTTGGTCTGATCTGGTTGTTCGGACTGGATGCAGGGGCGCTGGTGCCGGTTTTGGCATTGCTCGCTGCCATTGGAGCAGCGGTCACGGTTTATTGCACGGGCATGATTTACGCGTCGTTGCGCACGATACGCCAATGGAACATGGCGCTTGTGCCTTGGATCTATATGGCTCTGGCAGCTGCAACAGGGGCATTGTTGCTGGGTGTTATCGCCTCTCTGGGCGGCCTTTTCAGCGGCTGGATGGGCATCGTCGGGCTGGCTTCGATTGTCGCAGCAGCGACAATGAAATGGGTCTACTGGAAGCAGGTTGATGGCAACGAGGGAAAGTACACTGCAGAAATGGCGCTGGGCCTGCCGGGTCTGAAAAGTGTCAAGCCGTTGGATCCGCCACATACCAAACCAAACTTCGTCATGCGTGAGATGGGCTATTCGGTCGCGCGTAAGCACGCCGATAAGCTGCGGTTGGTGACGTTGGTCGTGTTGTTTGTCATGCCGCTTCTGTTTGTATTTTTCGCCCTTCTGACCGGGTTTTCAGCGGTTTGGTTTGTGTTGGCAACAATTGCGGCGGGCATCGGTGTGGTCACTGAGCGCTGGTTGTTCTTTGCCGAAGCGACTCACGTCTCCATGCTTTATTATGGTGCTCAGCGCGCCTGAGCTTGCACGGCTGTCATCGCGATGGTGCCGACAATATCGTCGACCTTGCAGCCACGTGAAAGATCGTTGGCAGGTTTTGCAAGACCTTGCAGAAGCGGGCCAACAGCAATCATGCCACCGAGGCGCTGGGCGATCTTATAGCCGATATTGGCGGCCATCAGGTTCGGAAACACGAAGATATCAGGCATCGAGCTCAAGGTTGAGTTCGGTGCCTTTTTTGCGCGGGTCGTATCATCAAAGGCAGCGTCGAATTGGAATTCGCCGTCTACTTCTAGCTCCGGCACACGTGCCCTCGTTTTTGCGACAGCCTCGCGAATAGGCAACAGGCTAGGGTGCTCGCCTGAGCCTGCCGTTGAAAACGACAAAAACGCAATCGATGCATCTTTCCCCATCAGCGCTTTGCAGGACTGGGCGGAGGCGACAGCAATGTCGGACAATTGGTCTGCATCGGGTTCAATCAACAGCGCGCAGTCCGTGAAGATGATGGTGCGGTCGAGTGTCGGATGCCCCTCGGGCGGCACCATCAGGAAGAAGCTTGAGACAGTTTTGACGCCAGCGCCGCGCCCGATGATCTGCAACGCCGCGCGCACGGTGTGGGCCGTCGTAGACACCGAGCCGCCGATGGTTGCGTCACCCATGCCCATGCGCAGCCGCATGGCGGCCTGACCTATGGGATCGCTCATGCGTGCCACCGCATCGTCGCGCGTTTCGCCCTTTGGTGCGCGCAGCGCGTAATAGCCGTCCACCAGCGCGTCAAAGTCGGGATTGTCCGTCGGTGAAATGACCTCAATGTCGAGATCTGCCGCGCCATGGGCTGCCAATCCAGCCGTAATGGTTTCAACGTCACCCAATAGTGTCAGTTTTGCCAAGCCCTGTTTGGCGGCAATGGCGGATGCTTCCTGAATGCGCGGGTCGTCTCCTTCTGACATTATAATGTGCGTCGGGTGGGCGCGAGCGCGCTCATAGATCGTGTCGAGGAAGGCCATGGGTCAGAACTTTCAGTGCTTGGTTTTGCTTGTAGTGCTATCGCATTTGGCGGCTGCGTAAAACGCAAAACGCGGCGCATGTTCATGCGCCGCGTTTTGGTACTCATCGGGCTTGTTATTTATGCAGGCTGTTGCGGGCGCATGTCCGCCGGGTTGATGCCTGCAACCGAAACCGGCTTTTTCATCGCGTCGCGACGGAAAGGCTCGCCCAGTTCCTGGTTCAGTACGACTTCGATGAACGTGGTTTCGTTGCGCTGCATCTGGCCTTCTACGGCTGTCTGCAAAGCTTCTGTCAACTGGTCCATGGTGCGCACCTGCACGCCAATCAGGCCGCAACCTTCAGCGATTTTTGCGTACTCAACGCCGAGGTTTAGTTCGGTACCAACGAAGTTGTCGTCGAACCAAAGTGTCGTGTTGCGCTTTTCGGCGCCCCATTGGTAATTGCGGAAGATCACCATGGTGATCGGCGGCCAGTCGTTGCGGCCAACGGCGGTCATCTCATTCATCGAGATGCCGAAGGCGCCGTCACCGGCAAAGCCGACAACCGGTGTGTCAGGCTTGGCGATTTTGGCACCAACGATGGCAGGCAGGCCGTAGCCGCACGGGCCGAATAGGCCGGGTGCCAAATATTTACGCGGTTCGTCAAAGGACGGGTACGCGTTGCCGATGGCGCAGTTGTTGCCGATGTCTGATGAGATGATCGCATCCTTTGGCAGTACCTTCTGGATGGCGCGCCATGCCATGCGTGGTGACATGCGGTCCGGCTCGCGGTCACGGGCGCGCTCGTTCCAGTTGGTGCCTGGATCGTCGTCCTCATGGTCCATGGAGGTGAGGGCCTGCGCCCAAGCGGACTTGGTTTGTGCGATCAGCGCTTCGCGGTCCTTGCGGCCTGCGTCGCCGGCGGTTGGCGCAAGCTTGGCGAGGATTTCTTCGGCCACCATTTTGGCGTCGCCCTGAATGCCGACAGTGACTTTCTTGGTCAGGCCGATGCGGTCCGAGTTCATGTCCACCTGGATGATCTTGGCTTCTTTTGGCCAGTAATCAATGCCGTAGCCGGGCAGGGTGGAAAACGGGTTGAGGCGGGTGCCGAGCGCCAACACAACGTCCGCTTTCGCAATCAACTCCATCGCTGCTTTGGAGCCGTTGTAGCCCAACGGCCCCGCATGCATGGGGTGTGAGCCGGGGAAGGCGTCATTGTGCTGGTAGCCGCAGCACACCGGTGCTGACAGTTTTTCAGCCAGTGACACGGACGCGCCGACTGCACCGGCAAGGATGACGCCCGCGCCGTTCAGGATAACCGGGAACTTTGCTTCTGACAGCAGGTCGGCAGCTTGTTGGATGGCGTCTGAACCGCCGCGTGGACGCTCAAGGCGCACGATTTGCGGCAGGTCGATATCGATGACTTGTGTCCAGTAGTCGCGTGGCACGTTGATTTGCGCCGGTGCGGAACCGCGCCAGGCTTTCTCGATCACGCGGTTGAGCACTTCTGCCATACGCGATGGGTCGCGCACTTCTTCCTGATAGCAGACCATGTCTTCAAACAGTTTCATCTGTTCGATTTCCTGAAAGCCGCCCTGGCCGATTGTCTTGTTGGCGGCTTGCGGTGTCACCAGCAGCAGCGGCGTGTGGTTCCAGTAGGCTGTTTTAACCGGGGTGACGAAATTGGTGATGCCGGGGCCGTTTTGGGCGATCATCATCGACATTTTGCCGGACGCGCGGGTGAAACCATCGGCCATCATGCCGCCGCTTGTTTCGTGCGCGCAGTCCCAGAACTTGATGCCCGCCTGCGGGAACAGATCCGAGATGGCCATCATGGCAGAACCGATAATACCGAACGCATGTTCGATGCCATGCATTTGAAGCACTTTTACAAAGGCTTCCTCAGTGGTCATTTTAGTCATGGAAAACTCCCTTTTTGATGGCGTCAGATTTCATGTCGCTGACCGAATAGTTAGGTCCAGTTAGATTTGGCTGTTCAGTCCAGCCATTGTGTTGACTGGTCTTATCGCAAAACGAACTGTTTTTGAGACTGTTTGCAATACAAAACGCCGCAATCTTGAGACTGCGGCGTCTAATAAGAATCCGTTATTGGCAGATCACCCTTTGCCCTTCCACGGTACCAGCAGTTTTTCTGCTTTGCGCATCAAAACGTCGATGCCGAAGCCGATAATGCCAATCAGGATGATGCCCATCACCACGATATCGGTTGCCTGAAACTTCGAGGCAGCCACGATCATTTTGCCGATGCCCTTTTCAGCGGCGACCAGCTCTGCCGCAACCACGGTGCCCCAGCACACGCCCATGGCGACGCGGGCGGCGGTGAAAATCTCGGGTAGAGAGTTAGGGATGATCACATGGCGCAGGATTTGCCATTTGCTGGCACCCAGCGAGTAGGCGGCGTGGACCTTGGATATTCGGACACCGGACACGCCGGAGCGCGCACCAATGGCCATGATCCACAGGGCAGCCAGAAACAGCAGGATGATCTTGCCCTGTTCTCCAATACCAAACCAAATGATCACCAGCGGGATGAGTGCCAGTGGCGGCACGGGCCGCATGAACTCGACAATCGGGTCGAACCAGCCGCGGAACCAATTTGACAGGCCCATGGCATAGCCCAACGGAATACCAACCAGCGCGCCCAGCGCAAAGCCGACGATGACGCGGAACAGCGAATAGCTCAAATGTTCGGCCAGCGTGACGTTTTGATAGCCGTTGGTCCACACATCGACGAGGCGGGTCCACACGCCGTCAGGCGATGGCAGCCAGATGTTTTCCATCTGCCAGCCGGTTGCCGGTGTGAAGTTCAACGTGCCTTTGTCGGTGAGGGTGACAACACCAAAGCCGGTATCGACATTGTTGTCGCGGGTCAGCGGCTGCCCGTTGATGGCGACCACATTGGCCCCTTCGTCGCGCGTGGCATCGTCATTGCGGTCCCAGATCAGCAATTTTGAACGGTAGGCTTGCAATGTCAGCGTATCGTTTTTGGCAAATCCGTCGCCAGGCTCTACGCTGATTTCATTGGGTTCTTCACCGGCGCGGTGAACAACCACGGCAACAGTAGCATCGTCGCGCTCGCCAGTTTGTGTTTCCACCGTGTAGGTGAATGATTGTTGACCGATGAACGGGCCCGGCACGTGCATGAAGCGCGGCAACAGGCTTGAGCCGGTAAAGGCACCCCACAGTACGAAGATCAGCACGATGGAAATGACCGACGCTGCCATGTCTGAAACGACAGCGCTTTCATCGCCAAAGGTGACGGTTTTCAACGAGGTGAAATCACGTTTGGGGCTGAGCGCGCGGCGAATAATGCGCCACATGAACATGAGGCCCAAAATGACCGCCACATAAAATGCGATGGCTGGCAGTGCGGTGCCAATGGCAAGGAACAATGTTCCCAGTTCCGCGCCGAGGTCTGTAATAATCTCGCCCATATCAGCTGTCTCCCTCGGTGCGGCCCATGATCTCTTCTTCCATGTTCCAGATCATGTTGAGGATTTCCTCGCGGGTGGAAGCGTAATCCTTGTGCTTTTTCACTTCGCGCAAATCCGCATTAACGCCGATATCGGCAAATGGCAGGCGGTATTCCTTGTGGATGCGACCGGGCCGTGGTGCCATGACCAGCAGGCGCTCGCCCAGCAGCAAGGCTTCCTCGACCGAGTGGGTGATCAGGATGATGGTTTTGCCGGTTTCTTTCCAAAGCTTGAGCACCAGCGACTGCATTTTTTCGCGGGTTAGCGCGTCCAATGCGCCCAGCGGTTCGTCCATCAAAATGACATCCGGATCGTTAGCAAGGCAACGGGCAAGCGCCACGCGCTGCTGCATGCCGCCGGACAATTCATAAACCGCTTTTTCTTTGAATTCACTCAGACCAACGACGTTGAGAAGATGGTCGACGATCTTTCGTTTCTCAGCGTCAGCCATACCACGCATGGACGGGCCGAAGCCGACATTTTCGCGCACGCTCATCCATTCAAACAGCGCGCCTTGTTGAAACACCATGCCGCGTTCAGCGGCAGGGCCGGTGACTGTGTGCCCGTTGAGGCGTATCTCGCCCTCGGTTGGTGCTAAAAAACCGGCAACGATGTTGAGCAATGTTGTCTTGCCGCAGCCCGACGGGCCGAGCACACTCAGTAGTTCGCCGGGCTTCAAATCCAGTGAAACGTTTTTGAGCGCTTGGACCGAACCGCCATTGGGCAGGTCAAAACGCATTGAAATATTGTCTATGGTAACGCCCGACATATCCGGTTCCCGATCAGATGGAGGCAGATTAAATTCGGGCGGTGCATCTGTTCAGATGCACCGCCCGCGCGTCGGTATTTTTACATGCCTTTTGCTGCAGCAAGAGGCCCTGTGTTGACTGTCGCGTCATAGCTGTCGAGTGCTGCCGGGATGGAACCAGCATCAACAAACACGCCCGCAACACCTTGCATGAAGGATTGCGCACCGCCGCCGAGCCACTTGGCGCTCATCTGTTCGTCAACGGTCGGGAACACGAATGTCGCCAATGTTGAGGCAGTGTCTTCTTCGCTCATGCCTGCGTCTTTGGCGATCACTGGCAGCATTTTGGCGTGGTTGGCTTCATCAGCCCACATGGCGTTCGCGTCAGCTGTCACTTTGAGGAATTTAGCGAGCATTTCGCTCTCTTCAGCCACAAACGATGCCGGTGCTGATGTCACGTCAAACACCAGAATGCCGAGCTCTTCTTTTTCCGCGCCGGTCAGCAACACATTGCCGTGCTCTTTCATGCGGCGCAGTGCACCGCCCCAGCCGCATGCCATGTCCAACGAACCCTGCGCCAATGCAGCTGCACCTTCAGCCGGTGCCATGTCGACGATTTCCATGCCAGCAATGTCGACGCCGAAATGGTTCATTTGTGACAGGAAGCCGTAATGTGCAGCGGTGCCCAGTGGCACGGCAACTTTTTTGCCTGCGAGTTCAGCGGCAGAGTCTTTATTGATTTCGAGACCTGAAGCGACGACGCAGTTGTCGTTTTCTGAGTAGGAAACGGCCACATCAACAATCTGGATGTCCTGGCCCGCAGAAGATGCGACCACGAAGGGTGGCACGCCCTGGCTGACAGAGATTTGAACGTCGCCGGACGCCATGGCCGCGCTCATCGCGGTGCCCGTGTCAAAGCTGACCCAGTTGATTTTCGCACCGAGTGCTTCCTCATAGGTGCCGTTTACTTTGGCGAACTGGAATGGCATTGGCCACTCGAGGAAATAAGCGACGGTGATTTCGTCCATCGCCTGTGCTGATTGCGCTGACATCATTGCAGCGGACGCCATCATGGCGGCCATCAGTGTCTTTTTCATTGTGCATTCTCCCATGCATTTGAACAGTCGGTGCGTGCGCGGCTGACCATTGGTTCCCATACGGAAAGCTCTGCAAACATGACAAAACTATTTCTGTCAGCAGCAGCTCACCATAGTGCCAGTTGGCGTGCAAGGTAGTTCCAGTGCCAACGCTAAAATTTGTTCAAAGCACCCATCAATGCGGCACTGATTGCTTGATTATTGGTCATGGCAGACCGAATAAATGTTGGTGATTGCCAAGTGGCGCTACTGTGTGATTTCATCTGGCCCTACTGCACGGTTCAAATTAAGTGATTTGTGGACCGCGAAGCGTTTTCATTCTCATTGGCGAAAGGGTTTTCCAATGAACGTACCCATGCTCCCTAACGATATTCAGGCAGTCGTCGAAGCTGACCGTGCCCATGTGTGGCATCATCTCATCCAGCATCGCCAGTTTGAAACCATCGAACCGCGTATCATTGTTGAAGGCCGCGGCATGCGTGTCTGGGACCAGAAGGGCAAAGAGCATCTGGACGCCGTTTCAGGTGGTGTGTGGACCGTCAATGTGGGCTATGGCCGCGAAAGCATTGCCAATGCCGTGCGTGATCAGCTGGTGAAGCTGAACTATTTTGCAGGCTCAGCCGGTTCGGTGCCCGGTGCGCTGTTTGCCGAACGCTTGCTTGAAAAAATGCCGGGCATGAGCCGGGTCTACTATGCAAACTCCGGTTCAGAGGCCAATGAAAAGGTCTTCAAGATGGTGCGCCAAATCGCACACCGTGTGCATGGTGGCAACAAGTACAAGATCCTTTATCGCGAGCGTGACTACCACGGTACGACTATTTCCACCTTGTCGGCCGGTGGTCAGCAGGAGCGCAATGCGATGTATGGCCCGTTCACGCCGGGCTTCGTGCCGGTGCCCCATTGCCTGGAATATCGTGGTCAATTCGGTGACGTGGACAATTACGGCGAAATGGCCGCCAACGCGATCGAGGAAGTCATTCTGCGCGAGGGCCCCGACAGCGTCGGCGCGATCTGTTTGGAGCCGATCACTGCGGGCGGTGGCGTCATCACCCCGCCACAGGGCTATTGGGAGCGTGTGCAGGAAATCTGCCAAAAATACGATGTGCTGTTGCACATTGATGAGGTGGTGTGTGGTGTTGGCCGCACGGGCGAGTGGTTCGGTTATCAGAATTATGGCGTCAAGCCGGATTTCGTAACCATGGCGAAGGGCGTTGCGTCGGGCTATGCGGCTATTTCCTGCATGGTCACAACAGAGAAGGTCTTTGACATGTTCAAGGACGATCCGAGCGACCCAATGTCCTATTTCCGCGATATTTCGACATTCGGCGGCTGTACGGCCGGCCCGGCTGCGGCGCTGGAAAACATGCGCATCATCGAAGATGAAAACCTGCTCGACAACACCAAGGCGATGGGTGAGCGGCTGATGAACAATCTGCGCAATCTTGAGCAGAAACACGCTGTGATTGGCCAAGTGCGCGGCAAGGGCCTGTTCTGCGGTGCGGAACTGGTTGCAGACCGCACAACCCGTGAGCCAGCTGACGAGAAAAAGGTGCAGGCCGTGGTTGCCGATTGTATGCAGCAGGGCCTGATCATCGGCGCCACCAACCGCTCGGTGCCCGGCTTTAACAACACGTTGTGCCTTAGCCCCGCGCTGATTGCCACCGGCGATGACATTGACGCCATCACCGATGGCATCGACCAGGCGCTGACCCGGGTTTTCGGCTAACAGGCAAGCCAACTCACTTTACAAGGCCAGTTTGAAGTTTACGCTTCAAACTGGCCTTATTTGCATCTATGTTCTGGCCAGCAAAGGACTGGTGCATGGCAATTCCTGTCGACATGTTTTTTATGGACCCGAACTTTGACGGGACGCTGCAACAGCAGATCCAGCGTATGGTCAGTGATGGCATTCTGACAGGGCGTTTTGCGCGTGGTGACAAGCTGCCATCGAGCCGGAAACTGGCCAAGCATCTCAATGTCAGCCGCATCACCGTCACTTTGGCGTTCACCGAATTGCTGTCGGATGACTACATCACGTCGCGTGGGCGGTCGGGCTATTATGTGTCTGATAATGCGCCCCAACGCAGCACGTTTGAGAAACACGCCCAAGATGAGACGGGGCAGGCGATTGATTGGTCAATGCGGTTGAACCAGCGTTTTACCGGCCACCGGCTCTTGCATAAACCTGCCAATTGGCACGCTTACCGGTTTCCGTTTGTCTATGGGCAAGTCGACGACCGGATTTTCGATCACAGCAACTGGCGGCTATGTGCGGTGCAGGCGCTGGGCAAAAAAGTGTTCACTTCGGTCACATCTGATGCCTATGAGCGCGATGATCCCGAACTCATAAAATATATCGTGCGCCACTTGCTGCCGCGCCGAGGCATCGCCGCCAAGCCCGATGAAATCATCATCACCATGGGTGCGCAAAACGCGTTGTGGTTGTGTGCGCAGGTCTTGCTGAGCGGTGGCAAACGCGCCGCAATGGAAGACCCCGGCTATCCCGGTTTACGCGCCATACTGAGCATGGCCAATGCGCACGTGTTGGAAGTGCCGGTGGACGAAAATGGCATGTGTTTTGAGCGTGTTGGCGCGGATGTGGATGTGATGTTTGCCACGCCGAGCCACCATTGCCCGACCAATGTGACCATGCCGCTGGCCCGCCGCCGCGCGCTTTTGGACCGTGCAGCTGCAAATGATCAGATCATCGTTGAAGATGATTATGAGTTTGAAATCTCGTTCATGTCGTCGCCGGTGCCAGCGCTCAAGTCGCTGGACCGTGATGGTCGCGTCATTCACATCGGATCCTTCTCAAAAGCGCTTTTTCCGGGGCTTCGGCTCGGCTACATTGTGGGGGCGGAACCATTTATCCGTGAAGTGCGGGCGCTGCGCACGGCCATGCTGCGCCACCCGCCGGGACACCTTCAGCGCACTGTCGCCAATTTTCTGTCGCTTGGCCATTATGATGCGCATGTGGCACGCATGGCACAGCGGTTCCGTTTGCGGCGCACGATTATGGCGGATGCGATTAAGGAACATGGCTTGCAGATCGCGTCCCCGCACACATCGGGCGGTTCAAGCTTCTGGATGCGCGCACCTATTGAAGTCAACACGGCAGAACTGGCCGAACGGCTGCGCCAACGCGGCGTGCTGATCGAGCCGGGCTCGGCGTTTTTCTCATCACGAGAACTAGGCCATTGCCACTATCGTTTGGCCTATTCGTCGATCCCCAAAGACCGCATCGACGAAGGTATTTCCATCGTCGCTGACGAAATCAACAAGGCAACTTAAGCCGCACCCTCAACGGCAAACGCACCGACCGTATGCATGATGATGTCCGCAATATGGGCGCAATCGTCGACGCTGAACGTCAAGGGAATGCGCATATCAAACAGGCCTGATAGCACTCTGTCGGTGATGGGTAGGGATTGCGCTTCAACATAGCGCCATGAATGGTGGTTGGAGGTGAAGGCAACGGGATTGTTGGCACCAAACCATTTCAACTCGACGCCGAGCGCTTTGTTGGCGACGACGAATTGCTCGATCTGCCCCGCTTCCATCCAGGGCAACATGAACTGAATGGAACTGCCAACATAATGCTCTTGTTTGGGCCGTTGGCGCAAGCTGATCGCGTTGTGTGCCGATAGCCGATCCGAGATCACATCGTAGCGCTCGTTCCAGCGATCAATCGACTGATCAAGCACGGCAAGTTGCGGCAACAGTACTGCGGCGCGCAAATTGTCCATCCGCCCTGACATGTTGGGCGTGTCCAGCCGGATATCTTTGAATGTTTCGGCTGACGGCGCGGCACCGTGGCGCTCATAGAGCATGTAGGAGCCAGACAGCATGATGGCGCGAGCCATGAACGCCGGATCATCGGAGGTGATGAAGCCGCCTTCGCCGGAGTTCATATGCTTGTAGGTCTGGGTGGAGAAGCAACCGGCCAGCCCGAAGCTGCCGCTTTTTTTGCCGTTCCAGCTTGCTCCCATCGTGTGGGCGCAGTCTTCGACCATTTGCACGCCATGCTGGTCCAAAATTTCCACTAGCGCATCCATATCGCATAGGTGTCCGCGCATGTTGGATAGCAGCAGCATTTTTGCGCCACTGGCGATGATCTTGCGTTCCAGATCGTCAAGATCAATCACGAGATCGGGTGTGATCTCCACCAACACCGGCTTGCCGCCAACCGCAGCAATCGCGCCGGGCACGGGAGCCAGCGTGAAGCCGTTGGTCAGCACCTTGTCGCCCGGCTTGAGGCCCGACGCGCGCATGGCGGTGGCCATCGCATAGCCGCCCGATGCGCAGGCCAAACAATAGGTGCTGCCCTGATAGGCGGCATAGGCTTCTTCCAGTTGGGATGCGAGGCTCAACTCATTGCCGACGGTGTTGTACCGGTGCAGGCGGCCCGATTGCATGACCGCCACAGCTGAAGCAATGCCCTCCGCACTGATTGGCTCTTGCTGCGTAAAGTTGCCGGTGAATGGCTTCATGTCGATCACCTGATGAGTTGGTTGCTTTTCGTTACACCTTAACACGTTCCGACTTGGGGTCGTATAGCGGTTTTAGTGAAGCAGTTGCGGGCACGCGCACGCCGGCGACTTCCACTTCATAGCGTGATGCCAGAACGTCTGCCGGTGTTTCACCCTTGCAGGGCACGTAGCCCAGGCCAATGGCGCTGCCGAGTGTGTGGCCGTAATTGGCCGATGTGATGTAGGAGACGATTTCGCCGTCGCGCAGCACTGGTTCATGATGGTAGAGCAGTGGTTCGGCATCGTTGAGTTGGAACTGCACCAAGCGCATATCCAGACCGGCTTCTTTTTTGCGCAGCACCGCGTCACGGCCAACAAAGTTGTCCTTGGCGGTTTTGACGGCGAAGCCCAGACCGGCTTCCAGCACATGGTCTTCGCCGGAAATGTCGTGGCCGAAGTGGCGGTAGGCTTTTTCGATGCGCAGTGAATCCATCATGTGCATGCCGCATAGTTTCAGATCGATATCACGGCCTGCTTCATAGAGCGTTTCAAACATGTACGCAGCCATGTCGGTGGAAACATATAGCTCCCAGCCCAGTTCACCGACATAGGTGACGCGGTGGGCGCGTGCCATCGCCATGCCGATCTCAACGGTGCGGGCCTCGCCGAATGGATGGTTGGCGTTGGTCCAGTCATGGCCTGATACTTTCGAAAGAAGGGTGC
>JBAUIL010000033.1:0-3741 GCA_049682915.1 Ahrensia sp.
TCCGGCCCGCATGTCTTTGAGGTCGAACCCCAAAGAATGGATGCCGCAATAGGTGTGATCTCAACAAAGCTTGATGATACAGCCGCTTGATCGCAACGCCTTCAACCCCCACATTGGCAATATCAGAATCAGCGCAGTGCGCGACCAGGATCAAAGGAGATCACCATGGCCACGGTCAAAATCGACAGCAGCAATTTTCAATCCGATGTTTTGGGTGCCCAAGGCCCCGTCGTCGTCGACTTCTGGGCGGAATGGTGCGGACCCTGCAAGATGATCGCGCCGGCATTGGAAGAGCTGTCCGAAGAGCTCGACGGTTCGGTCACCATCGCCAAGGTCAATATTGACGAAAACCCGGACATTGCCGCCCAGTTCGGCGTGCGCTCTATTCCGACGCTGTACATGTTCAAAGGTGGTGAGATGGTCGATCAGATGGTCGGTGCGGCACCCAAGGGCAAATTGTCCGACTGGATCAAAAACACCACCGGCTGAGCCGGTCGATAAACGCTCGATCAAAACCCGGCCCTTGTGCCGGGTTTTTTATGCAGGTGGTGTACCGTTTTCCGCCAGCACATCGCCAGCCAGATAAAGTGACCCGCCAATCAGAATGCGCGGTGCTGCTTCCGGTGGCTTCCAGCCGTCGCCAAGCAGAGAAAGTGCTGCGGCAACGCTGTGCACCGGCTCGGCTGACACCCCCGCTTCAGCCGCCTGGGCCGCAAGCACGTCCGGCGCGACGCCAGCATCACTAGAAGCAACCGGCACGGTGAACACATGGCGCGTCATATCTTTGAAGGCTGAAAAATAGCCCTTCGCGTCCTTGGTGTTGATCATCCCGATAATCAAAAACAGCGGGCGCTCAATGCTATCTTCGCGTTCCGCCAAGAACTCAGCCGCCATGCGCGCCGCATCAGGGTTGTGGCCCCCGTCAATCCAGATTTCACTGTCGTCCGGCGCAAGGCCGGACAGCACGCCTTGCGGCAACCGCTGCATGCGGGCTGGCCACGCCACATTGCGCACGGCAGCACTGGCAATATCCTCGTCCATGGCAAAGCCCGCGGCACGCACGCCCATCAAAGCGGCTGCCGCATTGGCCAATTGGTGGCGTCCCAACAGTGTTGGCATAGGCAGGTCTAGGAGACCGTCGGGATATTGAAACACCATACGGCCGTGCTCTTCATAGGCCAGAAAATCCTCGCCATAGACCTCGCTGGGTGCGCCAACTGTGCGAGCGCGGTCCGCAATGACGTCGCGTGCGCCGTCAAATATCTGTGCGCCGATCACCAGCGGCACCGATGGCTTGATGATACCGGCTTTTTCAAACGCGATTTTTTCCACCGTGTTGCCGAGAAACGCCTCATGATCGAGACTGACGGGCATGATGATCGTGCTGGCGGGTGTGTCGATGACATTGGTCGCGTCAAACCGGCCGCCAAGGCCAACCTCTATCACACACGCGTCAGCCGGGGTTTCGGCAAACAGAACAAACATCACCGCCGTCAATATTTCGAACACCGTGATGTGTTGCCCGTTATTGGCCCGTGCCACGCGGTCAATGGCGTCACTCAACACCTCATCATCTGCAAAAGCGCTGACGCCCGGCCCGGTGGCAAGGCGAAACCGTTCGTGCCAACGCACCAGATGCGGTGATGTGTGAGTGTGAACGCGCAAGCCCTGCGCTTCCAGCGCCGCGCGGCAAAACGCTGTGGCTGAACCTTTGCCATTGGTGCCCGCAATATGGATCACCGGTGGCAGTTTGGTGTGGGGATCGCCCAATTTGGCAAGAATGGCTCTGATCCTGTCCAGCGACAGATCAAAGCCTTTTGGGTGAAACCGCATCAGATCATTGATAGCGGCTTCTGTCTTCGACACAGGTGCGTGTGCCGGGGCCAAGGATGGGGGCAGCGCCATCGGCTAGCTTTTGGTGGCAGGCTGCTGGGCTTCAGCCGGCTTTTTTGGCGTCTTGATTTCGTTTTGTGCACCATCATCGACGGTCTTTTGCGCCGATGATGTGTCGGCTAAAGACTGTTTGGTCAACAAGCGAAGCAGGCGCGCAATCGTCGGGCGCAGTTCCTTGCGTTCCACCACCATATCAACCATGCCGTGGTCCAGAAGATATTCGGATCGCTGGAAGCCTTCGGGCAGCTTTTCGCGGATGGTCTGCTCAATCACGCGGGCACCGGCAAAGCCGATCACCGCGCCCGGTTCGGCAATATGCACATCACCCAGCATCGCATACGAAGCCGACACGCCGCCGGTGGTGGGGTTGGTCAGCACCACAAAATAGGGCAGGCCGGCTTCCTTGAGCATTTCCACGGCGACAGTCGTGCGCGGCAATTGCATCAACGACAAAATGCCTTCCTGCATGCGCGCACCGCCGGACTGGGCAAACAGGATCAGCGGACATTTCTTCTCGATGGCGGTTTCAAAGCCGCGGATGATCGCTTCACCGGCGGCCATTCCAAGCGAGCCACCCATAAAGGCAAAATCATGCAGGATGGTGACCACTTCCATGCCTTCCAGCTTGCCGGTGGCATTGATGATCGAGTCGTCCATATTGGTTTTGGCACGGTTCTCGCGCAGACGGTCAACATAGCGCTTCTGATCGCGAAATTTCAGCGGGTCCTGCGTCACCGGCGGGTTCTCGATCAGCTTGTACTGACCATCATCATAAAAATGCTTCAGCCGTTCCAACGATGGAATTTTGAGATGATGGCCGGAACTTGGAATGACGTAGAGATTGTCCTCGACATCGCGGTGGAACACCACCTCGCCACTCTCGGGACATTTGATCCAAAGGTTTTCGGGCGTATCACGGCGTCCCAACATCGAGTTGAGGCGCGGGCGCATATAGTTGGTAATCCAGTTCATAGCCGATCCATCTGGCAGTTTTGTCGTGCTTATGTGGCGATTTTACTCAGCCGCTTCAAGCTTTGCCGCTCGTACACCCTCGGCTAGGCCTGCCACAAGTGTTTTTACTGCCGCTACGGTATCGCCGGTTGCTTTGTCGTCCTTGGTCAGCGTGTTCGCAATCGCCTGCACAATCGCAGTGCCGACCACCACACCGTCCGCATCGCGGCCGATGGCGCGAGCTTGGTCAGCTGTTTTAACGCCGAAACCAACGCAAACAGGCAAGGGTGTATGCCCCTTGATGCGGGTTACCGCTTCACCCACCGCAGCCGTGTTGGCTATCGCCGAACCGGTAATGCCGTTCATCGACACGTAGTAAACAAAGCCCGACGTATTTTTGAGCACCGCTGGTAGGCGCTTGTCATCCGTTGTCGGCGTGGCAAGGCGAATGAACGCGATGCCTTTTTCCAGCGCGGGAATGCACAATTCATTGTCCATCTCCGGGGGCAAGTCCACCACGATCAACCCGTCAATGCCCGCCGCTTTGGCATCGGCCAAAAATGTGTCCACGCCATAAATATAGATCGGGTTGTAATAGCCCATCAGCACAATTGGTGTGGTGGTGTTTGTCTCGCGGAAAGCTTTTGCCATGGCGATGGTCTTGCGCAAATTCTGACCGCCATTCAGCGCTCGGCGTCCCGCCATCTGAATTGCCGGGCCATCGGCCATCGGGTCTGAAAACGGCATGCCGAGCTCAATAATATCAGAGCCCGCCGCCGGCAGCGCCTTCATGATCTCAAGCGCCGTGTCATAATCCGGGTCACCACCCATGAAGTAAGTGACCAGCGCCGGACGGCCTTCATCAGCAAGGCGCGCGAAAAGTGTGTCGAAACGGTT
>JBAUIL010000034.1:0-19120 GCA_049682915.1 Ahrensia sp.
CCAGGGTCTCTTCAAGCCCTTCGACAGCATCCCAATCCAGCTTCAGGCCGGGGCACACAACAAGGCGGTCATATTTGACCACACGACATCCATCGAGCACCACGGCATTGTTGCCGGGCTCGAACGCGGCAACGGCTGATTTGATCCAGTGCACGCCTTTGGGTATCAGGCTGCCCATGGTTTTAGCGGTCGATTGCGCGTCAAAAATACCACCGCCGACCATCGTCCAGCCGGGCTGGTAGTAATGGATATCAGCGGGATCAATGATCGCGATGTTCAAGTCGGACTTTCTGGACTTGAGGCTTGCGGCGACCGAAATGCCACCCGCGCCGGCACCTACAATCACAACATCGTAATGCGCATCGCCCGTTTCTGTCGGTGTCTTGCCACCATTGGCAATGCGTCGAGCCACACCATTCATGTCGTAACCAGCTGCTTTTGTGGCTGCGAGAATGTCGGCGATGGGACGCTTTTTTGACTCGTGGAAAGACCATAGCGATGCTGAACGCATACCGCTACGACAATAGGCCAGCACCGGTCTTTGCAAGTCTTCCAGTGCCACACCAAATGCCTCGACATCGGAGTCTTTCACAATCCCGGTTTGCACCGGGACATAGCGCGCTTCAATGCCGACTGCCTTTGCCGCCGCCTCGATCTCGCTGAATGAAGGCTGGTCAGCACCCTCACCGTCCGGACGATTGCAAATGATAGCGCGGAAACCCGCTTGCTTGATTGCGGCCATATCGTCGACCGTAATCTGCGGGCTTACGCTCACTTTTTCCGTAATTTTCTTCAGGTCCATGTTTTTAACTCCACCCGGACATTAAAGCCCGTTGACCGGCACTTTAAGCATCGGGTTGCCATCTTTGTCCTTGGGCACTGCACCCGCGCGCATATTCACCTGCAGTGACGGAATGATGAGTTTCGGCATCGACAGCTGCGCATCGCGTTCAGTGCGGAACTTGACGAAATCTTCTTTGGTTTTGCCGCCGCCGACATGAATGTTGTGTTCTTTTTCGTCGGCAACTGAGGTTTCCCACGCAATGTCGCGGCCATTGGGGCCATAGTCATGGCACATGAACAGGCGCATATCGTCGGGCAGCGCCAAGACCTTCATGATGGACTCATAAAGCGTTTCTGCGCTACCGCCAGGGAAGTCACAGCGTGCCGAACCACCATCAGGCATGAAAAGCGTATCGCCGACAAAGGCCGCATTGCCCATCACATGCACCATGCATGCAGGCGTATGACCCGGTGTGTACATGGCAAAGCATTGCATTTGCCCGATCATATAGATGTCGCCATCCTCAAATAACGCATCGAACTGGCTACCATCGCGCTGGAATTCGGTGCCCTCATTGAACACCTTGCCGAAGACTTCCTGCACGACTGTGATTTTTGAGCCGACGCCGATTTTGCCGCCTAGCCTTTCTTGAATGTAGGGTGCGGCGCTGAGATGGTCAGCATGGACATGGGTCTCAATGATCCACTCCAGTTTAAGGCCGCGCGTTTCAACCTGGCGGATCAGTTCGTCGGCATGATCAAACGTGATACGACCGGCTGCATAATCGATATCCATCACGCTATCGACAATGGCACACGCATTGGATGCCGGGTCTTTGACGATGTAGCTGATTGTGTTGGTCGCTTCATCGAAAAACGCCTGGACATCGGGCTTAAGGTTCATGTTGACAGGGTAAGTCATCTTTTCTTTCCTCGGATTGTCGCTGGCCACACGCTAGTGACCGCGGCCTTGTTTCATCATCGCTTCGTGGACGGCAGCCATGCCACGGTCCACCATCGCGGTTACCTCTGCGGCATGGACGTGCAGCGCCTCCACGAGCGTCGGGTTGTCGGACGTTTGCACAACCACCAAGCCTTCGTCGGTTACATCGACTTGCGATGTGATCTCGTCACCGCGCAGGAAAAACACATCCAGCGTCGGGCTCTGGATCCGAATTTTCGGATCATCCTTTTGGGCCACCCGCTCAATCATCACCACCGCATGGCTCACCAGCGCATCCATCACCTCAGGATCGGAAGACCGGGTGACCGTTCTGATGCCGTTTGGCAAATTCTCAACCTGTCGAGACAAGGTGTCGAATTTGCGAAACATCAACGCAAGCTCATCGCTTTCGCGCTGGGTTGCGTTTTCACCGCGTAAGCCGGGCATATTGACTTCATCATGCTCGTGCATGCCGCCATGGTCGCCAGCACCGTGCATGTAATGGCCATGCATGTTTTGCGTGGCCATTACACCGCCTGCAACAGCCATGGAGAGCGTTGCCGCCGCAAGCAAACCGTATAGAACAGTCTTTTTCATGACGCTGTTGCCGGTGTTTTGACCGGAGCAACCAGCCGACGCAGATAAAAGCCGCCAATGGTTGCAACCAAAAACAGAACAACTTCCCACCGGCCGGTGCCAAGGGCGGGAATGGCTGCACCCGGGCAGAAGCCCGCGATACCCCAACCAATACCAAACAGTGCGGAGCCGCCAATGAGTTTCGCGTCAATGACGTTTGATGTTGGCACCTGGAAGCGATCACCAAAAAGCGGCGCTTCGCGGCGCCATACAAGCCGGTAGCCGACAAAAGTCACGATCAGGGCGCCGCCCATCACAAAGATGAGGCTCGGATCCCACGCGCCAGCGAGGTCGAAGAAGTTGAGCACTTTGGCGGGATCCATCATGCCGGAAATCGCAATACCGGTGCCGAAGACCAAGCCGGTTATCAAAGCAAAGAACAGTTTCATCGCGTTATCCTCCAACCACATGACGGATCACAAAAACGGTAATCGCAGCCGTCACCATAAAGGTGGGCACCGCGACCAGCGAACGGACTGACAGGCGGGAAAGGCCGCACACACCGTGGCCGGACGTGCAGCCAGAGCCCAGGCTTGCGCCCAGGCCGACGATCAAGCCACCGATAATGATCATTGTGGGGCTGATCGGAACATTCAGCGCGGGCATGGAACCCGTCACGGCAAAAATCATAGGCGGGGCCAAAACCATGCCTGCAATCAAGGCCAGCCGCCAAGCAAGTTCGTCGCGGTTTTCAACAAACACGCTGCCGGACAAAATGCCTGTCGCGCCAAAAATACGGCCCAGACCCAGCATCAGCATGACGGCACCGAGGCCGATCAACAGCCCCCCGCCGAACGAGCCAAAAGGCGTGAACATCGTTTCCATATCAGCACTCGCGGCAGGTTTTGATGCCAAAAATCGAGTAGAGCGGGCACAATTTCAGGCTCGAGGTTGCCAGCATGACAACACCCACAATGGCTGCACCATATTTGAACAAAGGCTCGCTCATCGTCGCGAACCCGCTGAAGAATGCGAGGTAAAGCAGCACGATGCCCAAAGCAGCGCGCAAAATACGATCTAAGTTTCCAACATTGGCCGTCATAACAATCTCCCATCGGTTATATTCGATTCTTTATAGGTGATTTTGCTGACGCCTTCAGTGATATTGTCACCTAGTGTGCGAGATAGACGATTGACCTAGTCGCTTTGCGCCAATGCGCGCAAAGCGGGCTTGTCGGTCACGGCGATTTTGCCGCGTGATTGGGCAATGAAACCGCGCTTGTGAAAATCATGGAGCACGCGGCTGATCACTTCTCGGGCCGTACCAAGTTCACTGGCAATTTGCGCGTGCGTGGCCGCAATTTCTGTTCCTTGGCCAACAAGCGCCAACAGACGATCCGCCAGCCGCACATCAATGCGCCCGAAAGCGACATCATCGACAACCCGCAAAAGATCGATCAGACGACGCGAATAGGCCGTAAACACAAAGTTCCGAAACGCCGCCTCCTCTGCAACTAGGCTGTCGAAGGACGATTTGGGCAAGATAATGACAGTGATGTCGGTCTCTGCGACGCCTTCCGCGCTATAGGCTTCTTCCGCCAGCATGCAGGCCGTTGTGAGCACACAGCTCTCCCCGGCATCAACCCGGTAGAGCACAATATCGCGGCCGTTTTCCGATGTTTGCGACACCCGAATGGTGCCTTCAAAAAGAAAAAGCAGACTATCAGGCACGTTCAGCGGCCCAAAGACTTCATGTCCTTTTTGATAATGCCTCGTTTGCGCGACCTGAAGCAAACGATCGCGTACAGCCCGCGGCAACGCACGAGTCCCCGCAAACTTCTCCGTCCAGTCGCCAGTGTTCATACCGTATTCCATTTGGGCGCGATCATATTGACTTTCAGGTGTGCGCAACATGCCACTTCATTCAAGCCCATGATATCGGTGCGTGCGAAAGCGTCGAATTTGTCGCAACTGTCGTTTCGACGCAAGCGTCATGCAGGAATAACCATCTGCTTTGGTTCGCGCGTCACCACAAACCGAAGACTGATCTATCGCACTAGAACGGTATCCGGGCTTTGGCTGAGCCGCCGTAGCCTTCGCTGTCATTGTCTCCGATGCCATCATAATAGGCTGCGAAGCCGAGATTGGCGCCGTTGGCGAAATCGATGTCAAAGCCCAGGTCGAGGCGTGCGCGCAGGTCTTCACCGTTGCCATTTGATACAGCACCGGTCTCGATGTCCAAAATGCCGGTATCTTTGAAATCCCAGATGCCTTTGATGCCGACTGACGGATTGATGCGAACGCCGTTTGCCATCTCAAACAGACGCGAGACCTTGGGGCCGAACGCCAACTGGCCCAACTCCACAGTCTGTTCGCTGATCGTGATATTGTTGCTGTCGGTGTAGGCGTATTGCTGCTCGCTGATGTAGGTCAGCGACAATTGAGGTGCCACGGACCAGCCATTGACATCAAAATCACCGGTGAACTGACCGCGCACGAGGAAGCGATCCGTCTCAAACTCATCGGTGTAGGTGCCAAACGGTGACACTTCATTGTCCGACTGGCCCCATGCAATGCGACCGTCAAAGATCAAATTGTCATGCAAGCGCACCACGGCATAGGGACCGATCATCCAGCCATGGCCGGACGTGGCGGTGCTTGCGACAGGATCGGCTTCGTCTGCCCAATCGAATTGAACCATGGCGCCGACGATGAACGCCTCATTGACGCGATAGTCCGCGCCCAGATGGATGATGCCAAAATCCTGGACGACACCATCGCTTTCGAACTTTGAAAGACTGCCTTTGACCCATAGATTATAGCGCTGCAGGCCACCCTCGCCGGGTGTCGCGGCAACATTGGCGCCATAGCCGAGGGGGTGAAGCGACGTGAGGCGCTGACGGGTCAAGCTGCCACCAAAATCGACGCTCAATTGGCCGGTTGTGCCTTCCGCACGGAACGCAAACGGTTCGGTCGCGCCAATGCCGCCACGCTCCATCAATCGACCGCTCAAATCCGGTTCATTGGCCAGTATGTTCTGGGCACGGCGGTTGAGGAAATTGTTGATCACGGCCTTGGTCCGGGTCTCGACATAGGCCTCGTCAATATAGGTGACCATCACTGTATCAGATGCCAGGCTGCGGTTGCCCGCCGCATCGGATACAGCTCCGCCATTGACACCAATCGACACCAAGCCATGCTGTAGCGGGCTCACGGTTGCGGTGAACAATGAGGCAAATCCGCCGATCTCCTCGCTGGCAACCGGTTCGGTCATGGTTGCGTTTGAAAGCGCAACATCATTGGCCGCAAAACCCGTCACCGGCTCTGAGAAGGTGAACGTTGCGGTGAAGGGGCCGCGCACTTCAGAAGGCGCCGTTATGACGACCGTCGGTGAGATCGTATCGTTGACGACGACGATTGCACCTTCATTGCTGCCGGTTGGAACGGGGTTGCCGAGCGTGTTGCCGGACCCGTCAAAGACCGAACTATTGGTAGCCAGTGCCAGTGTCACGGTAACATTGCCGTCCGCAATATTGCCGCCTGAAACGGTGACGGTATAGCTCTGCGCGAGAGCACTATTGGCGTGGGCACTTTGCACGCCCAGGACGCTGTTTAAGAAATGCCATGGCGAAACCGACGCTTGATCAGTCTTGGCCTCAACCTTAACTTCGATCTCTCCCTGCACGCCGGTGATCTCCAGATCATCCTTGTCAAAACCGCCAACAGGCTCGCTGAATGAGATAGTCCAGACGAGTTCATCGTCATTGGTCGTCGGATTGGTCTCGCGCGTGATGGAGGTAACCCTCGGCGCGTCTTTATCTTCAACGATCGTGTACTCTGGCGAAGCTGAACTCTTGTTTCCGCTACGGCCGAATGTAGCCTCAGCTTGGACAGACAATTTTATGTCACCGCCGGTCGGTGTGATCAGCACGGTATAGGTGCCATCACCCGTTCTGGTGAGTTCGGACGCCGTCGCACCTGTCACAGACAGGAACTCCAGATCAAAGCCCGCAACAAGCTCGGAAAAACGCACTTCAATCGTAAACGGGCTCTTGCCGTCGGTGCTATCAGGCACGTTCTCCAAAGTGACGCTCGGGCCCTCATCATCAACCAAGGGTACGATTACGGGAGCGGCAGCCGTGTTGAGGTTGCCGCCTCCATCTTCAGCGCTGCCAGCGGCAAGCCCCAAAGTAATATCGCCATTACCGTCAGGCGTTATCAAAACGGAAAACACGGAAGCATGGGTGACAACTTTGAAGTCAGACGCCACAGCATTGGTCATTGCCGCGTTGATGGCGGCAAGCAAATTGCCAGTCGGCTCCACATCTTCTGAGAAGGTGAAAGTGGCGGTGAAGGTTTCCAGCGTGGACTTACGGACAGACTTTGTGTCCCTGGTTATGACGACTGTCGGCACGACCACATCAGCAAAGGGTATCGGGGGCGGTACCGGGACCACAGGATTTGTTTCTGTCAGCTCAATACCAAATACGTCAAAAATCGTCGGGTTCGCCGTGAGTTGTAGCGTCGCTCCATCCGAATTTAGAGAACGTGTTCCGCCTGTCACAGTCACGATGTATTGAGTGTGCAACCTCGGCCCGGCGCGCGCGGGAAGCACGCCCCAGAGTTCCTGCAACCATTGGTGCAATTGCGGTGCGCTGCCCTGCGTGTTGAACGGTGTCACCGTTACGGTTGGGTTGCCGTCAAATCCGCCAACTTCGAAGTCATTGGCATCAAGGCCCCCGATAGGTTCGGTGAATTCAACCTTCCAACTGAATTCAGTTGCATCCGGGCCACCGCTGGTGAGCGGGGTGAAGGCCGACACCATGGGTGGATCTACATCGACCTGCACATTGCTGCCCTGGGTATGGGCCCAACCGCCGCCCGGCGGCGCGGCTGGGTTTCCAGCGGCATCGTAAAACGTGTTCTGCGACACAAACTGAAACGGTCCGCTCGTCCAGTCCGATGAAATTTTCGTCGAGAATGTAATTGTTGTGGGGCTGGTACTGTTCTGTGAATAGGCTGATTTGGCCATTGTCCGGTTGTCGCCTGGCCCGGCGGTGGCAGACGCCTGCAAGTTGGACAGCGACCAGTTCGGATTGTGAGTGACGTTCTCGTTGAACTTAAGCGTCACGGTAACAGTGTCACCCGTAGTCGCTATGGTAGGATTTACATTGTCGGAAGCGATGGAGATTGTTGGCACCGGCGCAACCGCATCAACGATGTAGGTGTTCTGCTCAGGATGGTTTGAAAGCGATGCTTCCAAACTATAAAACACGCCGGGATCAAGCGTATTTCCACGCAAGTCTGTAGTTTGGGACGGTGACTGCTGATAGTTGGTCTGTAGCCTAAATTCACCGACATACCCCCCCAAGCCAGACACGGTTGCGAGCCAAATTGTATTGTCAGTCGGATCTTGAGCGACACTGATCGAGGCGTTCGATGGAGCGTTCTGTCCAAGAGCCCTCAAAGCGAAAGATTGGCTGCTCACACCTGTGACCGGTTCGGAATACTTGACTTCAAATACGACGCTTTGAGAATTGGTTATTTGTTGTGATGGCGTGCGTCGGTGAAAATGAACATAGCGCGGCTCTGCATGATCAACATTAAAAGTCTCGGACGGCGATGGCGAGCTACCCGGAAATGCCTGTTTGCCAGTGGCAGAAAGCGCCAAACCAACTGTGCCTTCATATCGTCTATTCAAAGAGACAAGATTCAAACTGGCAGTGTAAGTGTCCGTAAAGCCATTGGTGCCGCCAAATGTCGGCCTAGGATCACTGTACATCAAGTAGCTGCCCGGTGAGAAAGAACCCTCCGCCTCGAAATGAGTTCTCCTAACCGTTGATTCATGCACCGGCTGATCAAGCGTGATTTTGAATGTCATCGCCCCGTCAAGGCCAATATTCTCAGGTACGACCCAGTTCGGAATATTCATGCGCTCAATAGAGACGACCTTAGCGGCATTGGCGGCGCTGCTCGCCCCGAATAGCGCTGCAAAAACAATCGCAAAAACCAAAATAGTGGAGCGCAAAGCTCCGGCCCTGACATCCCTTGCCCGTGCAATCATCGATCCGTCCCCAACGCGACAGTGATGCGCAACGGACCAAAAAGCGCACCACACTACCCTCAATTGTTAATAAAAAGTAAACGAAATTGCCGGTGATGTGGAGTCCTAAATGCGTGAACGAACCGCGTTGGTTAATGGGGCACGGCGCATTTGCCTCGATAGCGCGCGATGATTGCAATGCATTGGTGGCTGGCACTTACTTTTTTTCCAGCGCACTGGCAGCGCCGTTCGCTGGATCAATTGGAACCATTCACCATCATTTCTGTTTCATGTCAGTCGACACAGCGGCGGCGATCACCTTTGAAAGGGCTAGAAAATGACGGATGAAAGGCAGCTTTTTTGGAGCAGACATGCTTTTCTAGCCATAACCACGATAATCATAATCGCAGCTTTGTCGTCAGCGCAGGCTCTGTTTATACCGATCACCGTCGCGTTTATCCTGACGATAATTTTGCAGCTTCCGCTGACCTTTCTTGAGAGATATTTAATTCCGCGCTGGATCGGTGCGGTGCTACTGGTTTTGATGTCCGGTGCTGCAATATGGCTTCTCGCTGCGCTCATTTCCGGGCCTATCCAAACGTTCGCAAACGACTACCAACAGATTGCACGTGATCTGCGTATGAAGCTGTTTCAGCTTGAGATCTTCTTTCAAGAAGCAAGCGATATGGGCCAAGCTGTTGCTGACGTCGGCAAGGAGGTGGCGAAGCGGCTGGAGGATCCCGGCGTGCAAGAAGTGGTGGTGAGAGACAACAACTTCCTTGTGCGTGCGGCATCATCGCTGGCGGAAAGCATGACGACCTTTGTCGCCACGCTAATCATATGCGCGTTTATGCTCGCCCTGCGTAAGCCGATGACCACTCTTGTGACCATGATGCTGGAGAAACCGGCAGACAAGTTGCGGGCGGCGCGGATATGGGCAAATGTCGAGCAGCATATCGGCTACTTCTTCTTCGTAACGACCATCATCAATGTCAGTTTGGGTGCATGTGTCGGGCTCGTGCTTTATTTTCTGGATGTGCCGATGCCGGCATTCTGGGCAGTGTTAGTTGGCATTCTCAACTACATGCCCTTCATCGGCCCGACTATCGGCGCGCTCTCATTGCTGATTTTCTGCTTTCTTCAATTCGATAGCGTCTTTCAAATCCTGGTGCCGCCAGCAGCTTATCTTTTGATCAATTTCATTGAGGCGAACTTCGTAACGCCAGCCATGATCGCGCGGCGCACCGAAATTCCTGCCCTAGCAATCATCTTGTCCTTGTTTTTCTGGGGCTGGCTCTGGGGCTTCATCGGTCTTCTGGTCGCGATTCCTGTTCTTGTCATCGTCAAGGCAGTGGCCATGCAAGTGGAGGAGTTCAAACCTGTTCAGCGCATTTTGACGCCGCGCGCCCGGCGCTGACATCAAGACCGGCTGGTGAAAACCAAGGAAAGTGCACTGTGACGGAACCAAGGCATGGCTGCGACGTTGAGCGTAGAGAAACAAGGAGTTTGACATGAACGTTGCAACAAAAGTGAAATCAACCGCACGCAAGACAGCAGCCAGCGGCACAGATAGCGATCTGTACGCCCAGCTTGAAAGCCTGAAGAGCGACATCAGCGTCATCTCGGAACGCCTGTCACGCATCGGTGAAACCGGCATGCAGGAGGCAATCGACCAAGGCAGCAAAGCCAAGTCAAAAGGCATCGAGAAAACCGACGAGCTGATTGCTGATCTGTATGCGCAATTGGGTGAAATCGAGAAAAAGGCAAGCCACCAAGTCAAGAGCAATCCGGTTCAATCACTGGGTATCGCCGCAGCCGTTGGCTTTTTGGCCGCGATGATAGTGCGCCGCTAAGCTGATGAACGCTTTAACCACCATAGCCAGCCTTACGGCCAATGATTTTGGTCGGCAAAAAAGGCGGTTGAGCATAGGGCTCATCGTGTCGTGCGTGGCAGCCATTATGATTATTATGGCTGTCGCGTTTGGTTTAACTGCCACCGCGATCTGGCTGTCTGTTGAGCACGGTCTGGTCGTCGCTTTGGTACTGGTCAGTGCTTTTTGTTTAAGCGTAGGCGCTTGCCTGATCATTGCGAACGCATTCTACCAGCGTCGGCAAAAAAGAAAGCTTGCGCGGTCTGCAGCGGTCAAAAGCATTGCTACCGCCTCACTTCTGAGTGTTGCTAAAAATAATGCCGCGATTGCGCCCTTGGTGGTAGCTGCTTTGGGGTTCATTGTCGCGAGCAAGCTTGCTTCAAGCGATGAAAGCGACATGGACTGAAGGCGTCACGCTCTAGGTTTTTAGTCTCACGAAGCATTCAACGGCTTATTTATTAAATTGATAGGCGTCAACGAAATTGCCCGCGCGTTGTGGTTTACAACGCGCGGGCAATACTATGTGAGCAGGCTTGTTCAGGCTCGCACACATGGGAGTGGTATTTGTTTGGGTGTCAGTTGGAGCGCGGTCCAAAGTCGTCAGATGTCACAGCGGCATCACCGTTGCGGTCAATCATGGCAAACCACGCATCCGAACGAGCCAGAAACTCATCGCGCGATACCTGGCCATCCTTATCGGTATCGTTGAATTCCAGCGTCAGGCCTTCCTGCATGCGTCCGCCGCCCTTGCCCGGCGCGTGGTCGGAAGCGTTTTCGGCCATATCCGCCGCACGGGTTTCGTCGAACAGAACGTATTCTTCCGCGCTCAGCATATTGTCTTCGTTTTGATCAAACATCGCAAACACATCGCCGCGGCGCTCAGTTATTTCGTCAAGCGTAACGGAACCATCGGTGTTCAGATCCCAGTTTTCGACGAAGTGACCGCCGGGTGTTTGTTGTGCAAAGGAAATGCCGGGCAAACATGTGAGAGCCGCAATAATCAAAAATCGTTTCATGGGTCAGTGCCTTATTTCAGTTTAACGGTGCGCAGATAGGGGCGGATTGTTTCAAACCCCTGAGGGAACGCGGCCTTGGCGTCGACATCCGACACAGATGGCGGAATGATGACATCTTGGCCGGGCACCCAATCAGCAGGTGTTGCGATCTTATGCTTGTCGCCGGTTTGCAAAGCATCGATGACCCGCAAGATCTCACCAAAGTTGCGGCCTACGCTCATCGGGTAGGTCATCGTCAGGCGAATTTTCTTGTTTGGATCGATAATGAAAACAGAGCGTACTGCAGCGGTTTCGCTCTGATTGGGGTGGATCATGTCATACTGCTTGGCGATCACCAGATCGGCATCGGCGACGATGGGGAACTCTAGAACTGTGTTCTGGGTGTCATTGACGTCGTCAATCCACTTCACATGCTCTTCAACGGTGTCCGTGGACAGGCCAATGGGCTTTACACCACGGCGCGCAAATTGCTCGGACAGTTGGGCTGTACGGCCCATTTCGGTTGTGCAAACGGGGGTAAAATCAGCCGGATGGCTGAAAAAGAACGCCCAATCATCGCCAATCCAATCGTGAAAGTTGATCGGGCCGGTTGTCGTATCAGCCTGAAAGTCAGGCGCGGTATCGCCAATTCTCAGTGTCATGCCACATTTCCTATATTTGAAATAGATGTTTAGGCGATCTATCGCAGTCCCTTTACAAAAGCAATAGTTTGAATATATCTTTTTTTCGCAAAAGTGGGAGCCCATATGAAACTGACCAGCTACACCAATTATGCGATGCGCTCCCTGCAGCTTGCCGCGCTGAAAGCGCCGGGGCTGGTGCGCATTGATGACGTTGCACGAATTCACAATCTTTCGCGGCCTCACATCATGAAGATCGTGCATGAGTTGGGCAAAGCCGGCTATTTGGAAACCGTTCGCGGGCGCAATGGGGGCTTTCGCTTGGCCCGCCCGCCACAGGACATTATCGTGGGTGACGTTGTTCGCATTACCGAAGGGCCGTTGGACATCGTTGAATGCTTCAATGCTGAAAAGAACACCTGTCCACTGATGGGTGTGTGTATTCTGTCAAAAAAAATGCAACAGGCGACCGCCGCATTCATGGCTGTACTGGATGACTTGACCATTGCGGACATCGCCGCCAATCGCGGGCAGCTCATGGACCGGATTGCCCCGCTGGAGACGCAGCCACTGGAAAAGAAGGCCCGCCTCTAATCCGGGGCAAACGCCCGTCAAGCCTGCATTTTGGTCGCTAGTCGCTCAAGCATTGTAAGGCATTCCGACAATTGGTCGGTTGTGATGTACTCATCAGCTTTGTGGGCCTGCTCAATTGAGCCAGGGCCGCAAACCACAACATCCATGCCGATTTCTTGATAGATGCCCGCCTCCGTTCCGAAAGGCACAAGGCCCGCGTCCCGCTGCCCAGTCAACTCAAACACGATATCGCGCGCCTCGTTTTCCAGCGCTAGCGTCAAGCCGCACACTTCGCCCACGATTTGCGTTTCAATGGACGCGTCAGGATAAATCGCCCGCATCGCGGGCAGCAGCTCATCGTTGCAAAAAGCCGCCATGGTGGATTTCACAAACTCCACATCGGCGGCCTGCACCGGGCGCATTTCCCAGTCCACCTGCGCTTTGGGCGCGATGACATTGCGGGCCGCACCGCCGGTCAAAACCCCCACATTGAGCGTTGTCCATGGCGGCACAAACGTGCTGTTGGACGGCGCCATGTCGCGCAATTGGTCTTTCAGCGCCAGAAGACGCGCCACATAGCGCACAGCATATTCCACGGCATTGACACCTGCATCCGGGTCAGAGCCGTGCCCTTCCAACCCTTGAAAGCGGGTCGTGTATTCGTTGCACCCCTTGTGCCCTTCGATAACCCGCATACTCGTCGGCTCACCGATAATGGCGACCGCTGGCCGCAGTTCCATTTGCTGCAAAGATGCAGCTAGATGACCGGCGCCGATGCAGCCCACCTCTTCATCATAGGTAAAGGCGAAATGCACCGGGCGGTTCAAGCGTGCCTTCGCAAATGTCGGCGCCATCGCTATGGTTGCGGCGATAAAACCTTTCATGTCACAGGTGCCACGCCCGAAAAGCTTGTTGTCTTTTCGGCTGAGGCAGAACGGGTCTGTTGTCCAATCCTGATCGGTGACAGGCACAACATCGCTATGGCCGGACAGGACGATACCACCGTCGACCTGCGGGCCAAGCGTCGCAAACAGATTGGCCTTCTTGCCGGTGGGGTCGGTGAAGAGATGCACATCTGCTTCGCAATCCTCTAGGCACTGCGCGATGTAGGCAATCATTTCCAGATTGCTGTCAGACGATACGGTCGGCAACGCAACCATGTCGCGCAGGATATCAATTGTGGCATTGAGCACGGCATCAATCCTTGACGAAAAGTTTGCGATCCATGGTGCATAGCGGCTTAGCGGGTCCGTTATCGCTGATCAGTATGGTCTCGGTCGTCTCCAACCCCCAATCGTCCATCCAAAGTGCGGGCATGAAATGAAACACCATACCAGCTTGCAGCACCGTTTGGTCTTCGCTGCGCAGTGATGCGGTGCGCTCGCCCCAATCGGGCGGGTAGCTCAGCCCGACTGAATAGCCCATGCGGCCTTTTCGCTCGATGCCGTATTTGGCCAGCACGGCCATAAAGGCGTTGGCGATATCGCAGGTGCGGTTTCCGGCACGCGCCGCGTTCAGGCCTGCTTCTATGCCCTCCAGTTGCGCAGCCTCGACGCGCCGGACATCGTCGGATGGTTTACCGAGAAAGACCGTGCGGCACAGCGGTGCATGGTAGCGGCGATAGCACCCCGACAGTTCGAAAAAAGTCGCCTCGCCCGAGCGCATCGGATCGCCGTTCCATGTCAGATGTGCAGCAGTTGCATCCAGGCCGGACGGTGTTAGCGGCACGATGGCCGGATAGTCACCCCAATCGTCGCCAACGCCGGTGATGCCGGCATGCATGATATCGGCCACAAGATCGTTCTTGCGCACGCCGGGGGCGGCGCGCTCAATCGCCACCTGCATCACGCGTTCCGAGATGCGGGCCGCTTTTCGGATAAACGCGATTTCCGCTTCGGATTTGATGAGACGCTGCCAGTTCACAAGAGCTGTTGCATCCATCAATTTAGCATCTGGCATATGCGCAACCAGAACCGCATGGGCCTTGGCGGAATAGTAGTAGTTGTCCATCTCCACGCCAATGCGGGCTTCAGCCAGACCACGGTCTTTCATCACGGCGGCCAAGTCCTGCATCGGATGAATGTCGGGTGATTGAACATAGTGGTCGCCGTAACCAAGAATGTTGGCATGGTCCATCCAACAGGTCCGGCGACCGCCCATCATATCCATGTGACGGCCCCACCACACAGGCTCACCCTCCAGCGTTACCAGAACGCCCTGATGCACATAGAACGACCAGCCATCATAGCCTGTCAGCCAAGCCTGATTGGACGGATCGGTGACAAATATCGCGTCAAGATTTGCCGCTTGCATGGCGGCGCGTGTCAACCCAAGCCTGCGGTCATATTCTGCTGCGCTGAATGGCGCCTGCGCGGTCATCCCAGCACCGCCTTTACCGCGCGTACTGTCGCGTCAACGATCAGGTCGGCCTGCTGCGATGTCAGGCAGAAGGGCGGCGCAAAGCCCAATATATCGCCTTGCGGCATGGCCCGCGCGATGATCTGGTCCTGCTCCAACAGTTTGGCCGCGATCTGAGGGCCGATCTTGGCGGACGGGTCGAAGAACACACGGTCGACTTTGTCTTTGACGAATTCGACAGCGCAAATCATCCCTTCCCCACGCACATCGCCGATATGGGGATGGTTTTCGAGTGCCGCGCGCATTTTGGTATTCAGGTCCGCGCCCACGGTGCGCGCATTATCCACCAAACCGAGCGCGTCGATCAGGTTGAGGTTTGCCACGCCTGCCGCAGCCCCGATGGGATGTGCGGAATAGGTCCAGCCATGGCCGATGGGACCGTTCTCGTCGGTTCCCTGTTCAAGCACTTTCCACATCTTGTCCGAGACGATGGAGCCAGACAAAGGTGCGTAGGCCGAGGTCAGGCCTTTGGCAATCGTGATCAGATCGGGCTTCATACCGTAATGGTCCGAGCCGAACATGGTGCCCAGGCGGCCAAAGCCTGTGACAACCTCATCGGCGACAAGCAGGATGTCGTGCTTGTCCAGCACCGCCTGGATGGCTGGCCAATACCCTTTGGGCGGCGGCACAATGCCGCCGGTGCCAAGCAGTGGCTCCCCGATAAAGGCCGCGATGGTTTCTGCGCCCTCAGCCTCAATCATCGCTTCCAGATCGGCCACACATTGCGCAACAAATTGCGCTTCCGATTGGCCGAGATCACTGCGCCGGAAGTAGTCCGGCGCGGTGGTGTGCATCACTTGGGCAAGCGGCAGGTCAAACTTCTTGTGAAACAGCTCCAAGCCGGTCAAGGAACCGGTCATCAGGCCCGAGCCGTGATAGCCTCGCCACCGCGAGATGATCTTTTTCTTTTGGGGCCGTCCAAGAATGTTGTTGTAGTACCAAATCAGTTTGATGTTGGTTTCGTTGGCATCTGACCCCGACAAGCCGAAATATACTTTCGACATGTGATCGGGCGCGCGGTCCATCACCATTTTTGCCAAGGTGATGGATGCTTCGGTGCCATGGCCGACATAGGAATGGTAGTAGGCCAGTTCGCTTGCCTGGGCAGCGATTGCTTCGGCTATTTCTGTTCTGCCGTAGCCGACATTGACGCAGTACAGTCCGGCAAAGCCATCAAGCAACTGGTTGCCGTCACGGTCTTTGATGTAGCAATCCGTACCACCGGTTATGATGCGCTGTGGCACGCCACCGCGGGCAAACTCGGCGAGGTGTGTTGAGGGATGGAAAAAGTTCTCGCGATCCCATTGTTCCAATTTGTCATTGTGCAGCATGTGCTGACCTCCTTTTGCAGTCCGACGGACCGAAGTTGCATGAAGGGAGCCGTTTGCGCGTCAAGCTCGATGGTACGATCTTGCATTGGGCGGGAAGCTCCGCTCACCAAAGCAGCAGCGCACAATGCCTTTATTGCCTGGATATTTTATTTGTAGTCGGTTTTTTCGAAGTAGGAAATGCGAAAAATGGGTGACTTGGGCTAGCGCTGCCACAAAGGCCAACGCGAGCCGGTTGTCGACTGGGCAGATGCCTTGCCCTAGTCCGCCACGGCCCGCGCCAGAATTGCCCCTGCAATCCGTTTCGGCTCGATGTTGATGGTGGGGACATGGAACTGGCGCTCAAAAACAGCCTGCCATAGTGGCATCGAAGATCGATCGGTCGCCAGTGCGAGATGAAACAAACCATTGGGTGCTTCTCGCTCTATAATTCCACTGTATCGATGACCATCGACAACGATTTCCGCACGCTCACCGACGGACAAAGGCATGGCACCCTCTGTGTCGTCCAACCGGCACATCACACCCGTTTCGCTGGCGTCAACAATCGTTACCCCGTGCGTTTGATCAGCTGAGGATGTTTCGAGCGTTGCTTTTTGACCGGCAAGCCAGGCGTTGCTGGCGCGTGGCAGTTCGATGCACACCAGGCAGCAGATTGCCAGAACGATGATGTTATACCAGCCCCAGACCAACGAAATTGTTGACGATGGTTCAGCCAGCATGCCGCCATTGAAAACGAATGTGCGGTAAATGCCAAACGCGGTGAGCGCCAGTAAAGCAGCGAAGAAGATAAATGGTCTCCACTGGACAACCACCTTTGAGCGGTCGCCGCCCTTTGCGGTGACCTTGAACGCGTGGCTTTCCGGGTCGCACACGCCCGACCAGACAGATCTGATGATCGTTGGCGCGCACAAGAGCTGGCTCACATCTGTGAGCACCGGCATAATGCGGCCGCGCGATACCCACACCACAAAGCCCAATTGCATCACATAGGCTGGCAGGAAGTGCTGGATGGCGTCGAGATAATCCGCTTGCACTGCTTTGATGCCGAACACCAGATACAGCGCGGGAATGACAACGCACATGATGCGGAAGGCGTGGACACCAGCCCAAAAAGCAAAGGACTCAATGAGGCTCACACGATCCGAGATCCGCAGACCATTGCCGCGCGCGAACGGGCCACGGTTGCTCATGCAAATCTGAATAAGACCGAGGCACCAGCGGCTGCGCTGAGTGACATATTCCTTCAGGCCCTCCGGTGCCAAACCAAGCGACAAGCGCTCATGAACATAGGCGGTTTGGTAGCCGAATTCCTTCATCTTGACCGTCAGCAGGTAGTCTTCGGTCACAGAAAAGGTTGCAAAACCACCGGCCTGCATCAGAACCTTGAAGTCGATCACAGACGATGTGCCACAGCAAAACGCGGTGCCCCAGGCGTCCTTTGCCGGCAGGATCGTGTCGAAAAAGAAGCGTTGTTCATCGGGCCAAAAGCGTGCGGTGCGCAAATTGGCCTGGATCGGGTCCGGGTTGTGAAAGTTTTGCGGCGTTTGCACGATCGCCACTTTCGGGTCGGCAAATACAGGCAGCGTGCGGCCAAGAAAATCGCGGCGGGGCGCAAAGTCGGCGTCCAGGATCATGACGTAGTCAGGCAACACGGCCAGCGTGCCCAATTGGTCCAACGCATGGTTGATGTTGCCCGCTTTGGCATGGCTGTTGTCGGGACGCGTGATGTAGCCGCAACCAAGATCGGCGCACATGGATTTTAGCCAGGCACGACGGCCGTCATCAGCCACCCACACGCGCTTGCGTTTGTGGTTCATGGCCATGGCACAACGGATGGTGCGCTCCAGAATATCGGCTTCTTCGCCGTAGGTGCAAATTAAAACGTCAACCTGCGCAGCAGCGCCGTCAATGCCCGCCGCATTCGCCGCATCGATCTCACGCGACCGGTTCTTGGTGCGCGAGATGGTGGTGAAGGTGATGACTGAGCCGACCAAGGCAGAGGCTTCGATGATGAGAAACAGCACACCGACACAATATTCCACGGTGAGACCTGCCTGCGGCAAGGTCGCCGTAACACGCCATTGCAGATACCAGAGCATAGCAACAATAGAAGCGGCGGCTGCAACCGCGCGGACGGGGCGGTTGGTTACCGGCACGAACGGAAAAACCAGCAAAAGGAAGCACGCCAAAGCGAGCCCCGGCAGCGCTGCTTCCAGTGCCGGGTAGTCAAATGCATTCATCATGGGCTTAACGACCACCAAACAGAGGCGCATCGCTGAAGGTGACGCGGCCGGACTTACCAATGGCACACTCCCCGTCTTCACGCATTGCCGGCACCGATACCGTCACACGATAGGGCGCCTGCTCCAGATTGACCGGAGAGATCGCAAGGTTGGCAGCAGCATCTGCCATGCCGCTCAAGCGGATGACGGTGCCATCGAGCACACGGTCATCACCGCGCATCCGGAAAGTTGCCGGATCACCGATTGCCAGGCGCGTGTAGAGGCCTTCGTCAACGCTTGCCGTCACCACGACCTCATTGCACTGGACCATGCGCGCCAAAGGCTGACCGGCTGTCACGATTTCACCATGAGAGGCCAGAACTTCCCACACACGCAATTCTTGCGGCAGGGTGATGTCGGTCTCGATTGGACCGGTGGCAACAGATGCCGTGGTCATCATATCAACCGGCGCGATATCTGCTACAGGGCGTATGCGGGTTTCCGCATCAATTTGCAGTCGGGCAATCTCCAGATCGATTTCCGTGCTGCGCTGAGCTGACCATGGAACATTGTTGTAGCTGTCACCGATAAATGTGCCGGCCTTGATGGCTTTCAGTTCCACCGCAATCATATCCCGGCGTGCATGCGCTTCGCGCACCGCGTCTTCTGACGCCGCAAGATTGTTGATCGCAATATCAACCAGCGTGCGGCGCGCCTCACCTGC
>JBAUIL010000035.1:0-5896 GCA_049682915.1 Ahrensia sp.
TTCGTCGCCAGTGGGCGCGCCCTCACCATCGATATGCCAACGCTGCCGCGTCAGCGCGCGCGGCTTGAAGCTGCAGTCGCCGACTGGCCCGTCAAGCCCAACATCACCACCGGACGTGACGCGCAACTGGCAGCATACGCCCGCGCCGATGTGGCGCTGGCAGCGTCAGGCACTGTGTTGCTGGAGTTGGCTTTGGCCGGTGTGCCCGCCATCAGCATTTACCGAACGGACCTGATCGCCCGGGCCATTCTCGCGCGCAGTGCGCTTTGGTCGGCGGCCTTGCCCAACATCATCACAGACCAAATTGTTGTGCACGAATTTTATGACCACATGATCAGCCCCAAAGCGCTGCGGATTTTGCTGGCGGATTTGGCGGATACGGCATCGCCGCGTCATCGCGCCATCATGGATGGATATCAAGCGGTTGCAGCGGCCATGGACAGCGATGAGCCCGCCAGTGTGCAGGCAGCGCGCGTGGTTGCGTCGCTTCTACGGTGACCGGCAACAAAAAAGCCGCGGTAAAAACCGCGGCTTTGAATGTTTGCAAGGACTAAAATCAGCGCTTTTCAATCGGCACATAAGAGCGCTGTGGTGCGCCGGTGTAGAGCTGGCGCGGGCGACCGATGCGCTGGCTTGGATCTTCGATCATTTCTTTCCACTGGGCAATCCAACCAACCGTGCGCGCCAGTGCAAACAGCACAGTGAACATCGTTGTCGGGAAGCCGAGTGCTTTCAGCGTGATGCCTGAATAGAAGTCGATGTTCGGGTAAAGCTTTTTCTCGATGAAGTATTCATCGGTCAGCGCGATACGCTCCAACTCAATGGCGACATCCAACAATGGATCATCTTTGATGCCCAACTCAGTGAGCACTTCATGGCAGGTTTTCTGCATGATCTTGGCGCGCGGATCGTAGTTTTTGTAGACGCGGTGACCAAAGCCCATCAGGCGGAACGGGTCGTCCTTGTCTTTTGCACGCTCGATGAATTCAGGGATGTTGTCGACATGGCCAATTTCTTGCAGCATGTTTAGTGCTGCTTCATTGGCGCCGCCATGGGCAGGGCCCCACAGGCAGGCAATACCAGCTGCGATACAGGCAAACGGGTTGGCACCAGATGAGCCGGCCAAGCGAACAGTTGATGTTGACGCGTTTTGCTCGTGGTCCGCATGCAAGATGAAGATCTTGTCCATCGCTTTGGCGAGCACAGGATTTACCTTGTACTCTTCACAAGGCACAGCAAAGCACATGTTGAGAAAGTTAGCGGCGTAGTCGAGATCGTTTTTCGGATACACGAAAGGCTGGCCGATATGGTATTTGAATGCCATCGCCGCCAATGTAGGCACCTTCGCGATCATGCGCAGGGACGCCACCATGCGCTGGTGCGGGTCTGAAATATCAGTCGAGTCATGATAAAAGGCAGACAGCGCGCCGACCACACCACACATGATGGCCATCGGGTGCGCATCACGGCGGAAGCCAGCGAAGAAGCGGTTCATCTGCTCGTGCACCATGGTGTGGCGGGTCACACGGTAGTCAAAGTCTTCCTTTTGCGCTTTTGTTGGCAGTTCGCCATAAAGCAGCAGGTAGCAGACTTCGAGAAAGTCGCCATTGTCGGCCAATTCGTCAATCGGGTAGCCGCGGTGCAGCAAAACACCCGCGCCGCCGTCGATATAGGTGATTTCGGATTCGCAAGACGCGGTGGACGTGAAGCCGGGGTCATAGGTGAATGCGCCGGTTTGCGCATATAATTTGGAAATATCGACAACATCCGGACCGATTTTGCCGCTGTAAACCGGAAATTCGTAGGTTTCGCCGTTAAACTCTAGCTTTGCAGCTGCGTCTGACATGTAAATACTCCCGTTGATGTCGGCCGAATGGCGCTCCCAAAACGCAAGCGCCAAACACTATGCTCTTGCTAGCGGATTTGAAGGGCAGTGCCAAGCTAGCCCAAAGCCCTATTTGCTGCATTGCAAAGAAAGTCCGCGGCGATTTTATTGCTTTGCACAATCGCGTAGGCGCGCAATTGTTTCTTGTTTTCCCAAAATGGCCATGACGTCGAAAACGCCCGGTGATGTGGCGCGGCCGGTCAGCGCCGCGCGCACCGGCTGTGCGACTTTGCCCAACTTCAGCTCTTTGGCTTCCGCATAGGCTTTCAGGGCCGCGCCCGCGCTGTCGTGCGACCAGTCTTCGACGGCGTCCAAGGCGTCGATCAGATCCGCGTAAAGCTTTGGTGAGTCGCCGGAAACCAGCTCTGCCGCTTTCTCATCAAAGTTCAAAGGCCGGTCTGCGGTGATGAAGTACAGGCTTTCGGCCAGCGCAACCAATGTCTTGGCGCGCTCCTTCAGGGCGGGCATAGCGACCAGAAGCATGGCGCTTTTAGTGTCGTTGGCCAACGCCTCGGCAAGGGCAGGGCCGCCCTCAATCTCCGGCAAGATAGCGAGCAGATGCTCGACCAGTGCCGCATCATCGGTGGTGCGCATGTAGTGGCCGTTGAGCGCTTCAAGCTTGGCAAAATCAAAGCGTGATGCACCCTTGTTGATGGCATCCAGGCCGAACCACTGTGTCATCTGCTGCGTGGACATGATTTCGTCATCACCATGGCTCCAGCCGAGCCGGACCAGATAATTGCGCAGCGCTGCGGGCAGGTAACCCATCGCGCGATAGGCTTCGACGCCCAGCGCGCCGTGGCGTTTGGACAGTTTGGCACCATCCGGCCCGTGGATCAGCGGAATGTGCGCCATCAGCGGCACATCCCAGCCCATGGCGTTGTAGATGATTGTTTGGCGCGCCGCGTTGGTGAGGTGGTCGTCGCCGCGAATGATGTCGGTGACGCCCATATCGTGATCGTCCACAACCACAGCCAACATATAGGTAGGCGTGCCGTCGGAACGCAGGATAACAAAATCATCGAGATCCTTGTTTGGAAAACGCACATCGCCCTGGACAGCGTCGTTGACCACTGTTTCCCCATCGCGTGGCGCCTTGATGCGAATGACCGGATCAATACCGGCGGGCGCTTCGGATGGATCGCGGTCGCGCCAGCGCCCGTCATAGCTGGCGTTGCGGCCCGCGGCGCGAGCCTCTTCGCGCATTTGGGTCAACTCGTCGGGTGTCGCGTAGCAGCGGTAGGCTTCACCTTTGGCAACCAGTTGCTCTGCGACTTCTCGGTGACGCTCAGCACGGCCAAATTGCGAAATTGCGTCGCCGTCCCAATCCAGCCCCAGCCATTGCAACCCGTCCTGAATGGCATCAATGGCGTCTTGTGATGAGCGCGCGCGGTCTGTGTCCTCAATGCGCAGCAACATTTTGCCGCCCTTGGCCTTTGCGTACAGCCAGTTGAACAGCGCGGTCCGCGCGCCGCCGATGTGAAGGTAGCCCGTCGGTGACGGCGCAAACCGGGTTACAACCGGTGAGGACATTCGAAACTCCATCAGATGTGGGGGTGGTGGCGTTAAGACCAGCCTTTGGGGCGTGTGTAACGGCACGTATGGGCATGTGCAAGCGCTGCAACGGTTGCCGTGGTCGCTGAAATGTCGTTGCAGCGTGATTGAGCCGTGAATGGGCGGCGCGTAGGGGCGCTGCTTGCTGGGGTGTTTTGACCTGCACACGACAATGTGGGCTGCTGAAAAGCAGTCCACGCAGGCAGAGCACAATGGTGCAAAAAACCCGAAAGGCGCGATCTAAACTGTTAGACGATGCCACCGACCGTGGCGTGGTGCTGGATGAACGCGTGCACTGGCGGCTGCCGAGCGCTGCGTTGGATAGGACGGACGTCGCGCCAAGCGTGCCAACCTTAGAGCCGGTGCCGTCGCAACCGGTCATCGTCAAATCGCGCAAACCAAAAATTGCCCTTCACCTGCGTTTGGCACGCGCCATACAGCGGCAATGGGCCCAAGAGATCGCCAAGGGCACGGGCTTTGTGCTGGTGCCGGTTTGCTTTGGTGGCGGTGCGCTGGCCTATTGGGCGCTGCCGGTGGAGCCGGCATTGCACAATATTGCTTCGGCCTGGTTGGTGGTTGCGGTGCTTTTGTTGGTGTGCCTGCGGTTGGGTGCTTTTGGCCCGGTGCGCTTGGCGTTGATCGTGTCGGTTTTGATTTTGACAGGCATGGGCGCGGCCCAGTGGCGTACCCATAGTGTCGCTACGCCCATGGTGGGCGACGCTGTGACCACCATCATTACCGGACGGATTGTCAGCGTTGAAACCAGGCCGGACAGTTCCGCCGGGTTGACAATCGATTTACTGAGCACGGCGCGCCCGACACTCAGCTATGCGCCGGACCGCGTGCGGCTCACGGTGCGCAAACCGTTGGATGGTGCCCGCGCGGGCGCGATTGTGGAGGGCAGGGCCAGCCTGCGCGCAGCGTCCGGCCCTTTCCGCCCCGGCGGCTTTGATTTTGCGTTTCATGCTTATTTTCAACGCATCGGTGCCTATGGCTTCTTTCTGGGTGCGCCTGCAATTATTGAAGGGCCTGCGCCAAGCTGGGCTGATAGCGCCGCCAATCATGTTGCCAATGCACGCCAATGGTTGGGCAAGCGGGTGCGGGCCAATGATAACGGCTCGCCCCAGGCTGCCGTTTCCGCCGCGCTCATTACGGGCGAGAAAACACCGATTCCCGAGCCGGACGCCGAAGTTCTGCGGCTTTCGGGCTTGGCGCATATTTTGTCGATATCCGGTTTGCACATGGCGCTGGTTGCGGGCACCGTGATGGGCGCGGTGCGGGCAATCGCGGCATTGTCCCCCGGTTTGGCAGCGCGCTGGCCGATCAAGAAATATGCCGCGGCCATCGCGCTGGTGACGGTGGCCGGATATTTGTTCATCGCGGGCGCCAGCGTGGCGACGCAGCGCTCGTTTTTGATGTTGGGCATCATGCTGGGCGCGGTGTTGATGGACAGGGCCGCGGTCACCATCCGCAATCTGGCGCTGGCTGCGCTCATCGTGATGTTGATTGCGCCGGAGACAACTGCGGGGCCGAGCTTTCAGATGTCTTTTGCCGCTACCGCCAGTCTGATTGCGCTTTATAGCGGGTGGTCTGCGCAGCGCTTTCACCGTGATCCGCAACAAAGTGGCGGGGCTGTCTTGGCTGGTCTTCGTTATGCCGGTGGCTATGTGCTGGCGCTGGGCATGACGTCGTTGGTGGCGGGCGCGGCAACGGGGCTTTACGCTGTCTATCATTTTCACCGGATCGCGACACTGGGTTTGATCGCCAATTTGTTGGCGGTGCCGATTGTTTCCATCGTGACCATGCCGCTGGCGATAATCGGTGTGTTGGCTATTCCTTTCGGAGTGGATGGCTTCGTTTTTGCGGCGATGATCGCGTCTGTCGATGCGGTGATGGTGATTGCGCAAAAGGTGGTTTCACTATCGCCGGGCGCGATCGTGGGTGTGGTGCCGTTGTCCAGTCTGCTGTTGGGCACTTTGGCGCTTTTGTGTATGACCTTGTTGCGCAGCCATTTGCGGTGGATTGGTGTGCCTGCAACTATGATTGCGCTGCTGACGTTTCAGCAACAGGATATGCCCATCGCCTTGATCAGCGAGGATGGCCGACAAATCGGATTGTTGCGCAGCGGTGAGGGCATGCGCCGCATGGCCGTCAACCGGGCGCGACCCAATGGCTTTACCATGGAGCAATGGCAACCGGCCTTCAACATTGAGGCACTGATCAAGCCCAAAAAAGCAGACACGATAAATGCGCCCCCGCCGCAAGACGCCTTTGCTTGCGATGAGCGCCAATGCGTCGGCTGGTTAGTCCAAGGGTCAGAAGTTGCAGAGGCTGATGCTCAAATACTGGCGCCGGACCCGCCGCCAAGAACGATCGCCTATTTGCATAAACGGCCGGTGCGGGCTGACAGCGCCGCCTGGACTACATTGTGCGCACGCCATGCGGTGCTTGTTCACG
>JBAUIL010000036.1:0-1959 GCA_049682915.1 Ahrensia sp.
GCGAAATGGACGCGCTGCGCGGCCAGATTCAGGCTTGCTGGAATCCGCCGCAGGTTGCGGACGCGGGTTCATTGCGGGTTTCGGTTCAATTCCAACTGGATCGCAGTGGCAAGGTGACTGGCAATCCGCGCGTCACGGAAAGTTCCGGCAACCGCCAGGCTGACGAAAGCGCACGGCGGGCTGTGCTGCGCTGCGGTGCGCAGGGCTATCGGCTCCCGGCGGAAAAATATGATTCTTGGAAAGACGTGGTCGTGAACTTTGATCCAAGTGAAATGTTTAGATGACACATTTTCTTCCCGATTTGGGGTATAACCGCTAGCGTAGCGGTCGAGAGCCGCACCATGGGGCAGCGTAACGATGAGTGATATGATGAAAAGAAATAGTCCGGCGCGTTTGATGGCGGTGTTCTCACTGACTATGGCGATGATCATGGCTTTGGCTGTGCCGTCGCGCGCGCTTGTTGAGATCGATATCAATAAGGGCAACATTGAGCCGCTGCCCATCGCGATCACCGACTTTATCTCAAGCGATGATTTTGGTCCCCGCATCGCGCAGGTGGTGGCTGACAATCTGCGCCGTTCCGGCCTGTTTGCACCCATAGACAAGGGCGCTTTCATTGAGCAGGTCAGCAATCCGGACGTCACGCCGCGTTTTGAAGATTGGCGCGTCATCAATGCGCAAGCGCTGGTGACCGGTCGGGTGACCGACGAAGGCGGACGCCTGAAGGCAGAGTTCCGCCTGTGGGACACGTTTGCCAACGAGCAGATGTCGGGCGAGCAGTTTTTCACCAATAAAGAAAATTGGCGGCGCGTGGCGCACATTATTTCAGATGCCATTTATGAGCGTTTGACCGGCGAAAAGGGTTATTTCGACACCCGCATCGTGTTTGTGTCCGAAAGCGGCTCACGCGCCAACCGCGCTAAACGCTTGGCCATCATGGACCAAGATGGCGCAAATGTGCGTTATCTGACGCAATCCAACGACATTGTCCTGACGCCGACATTTTCGCCGACACGCCAGGAAATCACCTATATGGATTTTGCCGGTGGCGAGCCGAAAGTGTATTTGCTGCAATTGGAAACGGGCCAGCGCGAACTGGTCGGTGATTTTCCGGGCATGACGTTTTCACCGCGCTTTTCACCGGACGGCAGTCGCGTGGTAATGAGCCTGCTGGGCGATGATGGTAACGCCAATATTTATGCGATGGATTTGTCCAGCCGGTCGACGACGCGGCTTACAAATTCGCCGTCAATCGACACATCGCCATCTTACTCGCCGGATGGACAACAGGTGGTGTTTGAAAGCGACCGGGGCGGGCGTCAGCAACTTTATGTGATGAGCGCGGGCGGTGGTGATGCGTCACGTATCTCGTTTGGGAATGGTTCCTACTCGACACCGGTCTGGTCACCGCGCGGCGATCTGATCGCGTTTACCAAGCAATCGGGCGGGCAATTTTCCATTGGCGTGATGCGGCCTGATGGCTCGGGCGAGCGGATTTTGACGACCGGCTTCCACAATGAAGGCCCGACATGGGCACCCAATGGCCGGGTATTGATGTTCTTCCGTCAAAATGCCGGTTCAGGTGGTCCTCAACTGTTTTCCATTGATGTCACCGGCCGCAATGAGCAGCGTGTGCAAACGCCGGATTTCGGCTCTGACCCCGCTTGGTCGCCGCTTTTGGAATAAACAACGCTTAGCTGCCGTTAATTTGCCTTATTGGTGCCGCAAGGCGCGCTTGTCGCCGTTGCGGCAGCTTTGCTGCGCAATAGTTTATTAACCGTGTTTTTTTGGGCTCGGTTAAGGCATATTAGGTTAGTATTTCGTTATGTTTTCCAACCAGTTTGAAAAAGGGCCAGCTATGGGTCTCTCGCGTCTAGCACCATCGAACCGTTCACCATTGCGCACTGTCGCGCTTGTGGCTGTCACATTGTTGGCGGTTGCGGGTTGTGCAAAGAAAAA
>JBAUIL010000037.1:0-9785 GCA_049682915.1 Ahrensia sp.
ACACCGAAGAAAATGGTCAAAACGACCAACGGATAAATAAGCGCTTTTTCACGACCAGTCAGATCGAGCAGCGCTTTGAGATTTTCTTTTTCCAACGGGCCGAACACAACACGGCGATAGAGCCACATAGCATAGCATGCCGACAGGATAACGCCGGTTGTTGCCAGAATTGCAAACCATGTGTTGACCTGGAAAAGCCCCATCAATGTGAGGAATTCGCCGACAAAGCCCGAGGTGCCTGGCAGACCCACATTGGCCATGGTGAACACCATGAAGGCGACAGCATAGGCCGGCATGTTTTGAACAAGGCCCCCATAAGCTGCGATTTCACGCGTGTGCAGACGGTCGTAGACGACACCCACACACAAGAACAATGCGCCTGAGACCAAGCCATGCGAAAGCATCTGGAAGATTGCACCCTCCAAACCCTGTGCGTTGGCGGTGAAAATGCCGATTGTCACAAAGCCCATATGCGCGACCGATGAATAAGCGATCAGCTTTTTCATGTCCTTCTGCATCATCGCCACAAGCGATGTGTAGATGATGGCCACGCATGATAGCGCAAAGACAATCCACGCCAGATCGGCGGACGCCAGCGGGAACATGGCCAGCGAAAACCGGATGAACCCGTAGCCACCAAGCTTCAGCAAGATGCCTGCCAGAATAACCGAACCGGCGGTCGGCGCTTCGACGTGCGCGTCTGGCAACCATGTGTGCACAGGCCACATCGGCATTTTGACGGCGAAGGACGCAAAGAACGCCAGCCACAGCCAGAACTGCATTTCGGCAGAGAAATCATGTGCCAGCAGCGCCGGGATGGAGGTTGTGCCGGTCTCCCAATACATCGCCATAATGGCGATCAGCATCAGAACGGAGCCGAGCAGCGTGTAGAGGAAGAACTTGAAGCTGGCATAGACACGGCGCTTGCCGCCCCACACACCGATGATGATGAACATCGGAATAAGGCCCGCTTCGAAGAACACATAAAACAGCACCAGATCCATCGCGCAGAAGACGCCGATCATCAGCGTTTCAAGCACAAGGAAAGCCACCATATAGGCTTTGACGCGGTGCTGGACTGTTTCCCAACTGGCCAGAATACAAATCGGCATCAGAAACGCGGTCAGCACCACAAACAGCAGCGAAATACCGTCCACGCCCATGCGGTAGTTGATCCCGCCGCCGAGCCATTCCGCATCCTCGACGAACTGGAACCCGGGATTGCCGGTATCGAAGCTGATCCACAAGACCACAGACACAAGGAAAGTGAAAATGGTGGTCAGCAACGCAACCATGCGAATGTTGCGGCGCGCGATCTCGCGCTCATCATTGATGAACAGGATGAGGAAAACGCCGAGCAGTGGCAGAAAGGTAACGAGTGAAAGAATAGGCATGCCGGACATCAGAGGCTACCTCCCAGCATGATCCATGTGACGAGCGCCGCCACACCAACCATCATTGCGAAGGCGTAGTGATAGAGAAAACCTGTTTGCCATTTGGCAATGCGGGTTGCGGCACCAGACACACGTGATGCGATACCATCCGGGCCCATGCCGTCAATGATTTTACCATCGCCAAAGGTCCACAGGAACGTGCCAAGGCGCTTGGCCGGACGCACGAAGATAAAGTCGTACAACTCGTCCATGTACCATTTGTTGAGCAGGAACTTGTAAAGGCCTTGGTGTTGGCGCGCCAACTCCTTAGGCGTCTCCGGCGACCGGATATACATGTAGTAAGCCAGCAGGAAGCCAATCGCCATGACGACAAACGGGCTCCACTTTACCCATGTGGGCACGTTGTGGAACTCGGCCAAAATGGTGTTGTTGGGTCCGGCGAACAACGCGTTGCGGAAGAACTCATTGTAAATCGAGTGATCATCGCCATGGCCGACAAACGAGCTGTAGAACGCTACACCCGCAAACAGCGCACCGGCAGCCAGCACGAACAATGGCACGGTCATAACAGGTGGTGACTCATGGACATGATGCATCACATCCGCGGTCGCGCGTGGCTTGCCATGGAAGGTCATGAAGATCAACCGCCAAGAATAAAAGCTGGTGAACAGCGCTGCGATAACCAGCATGCCGAAGCCGAAGCCAGCGGCGGCGTTTTGGCCCACATAGGCGCTCTCGATGATGGCGTCTTTGGAGAAGAAACCGGCAGTGCCAATGTAAGTGCCCGGAATACCGAGGCCGGTGAGCGCGACCGTGCCGATTACCATCATCCAATAGGTTGTCGGGATATGCTTACGCAGGCCGCCCATCTTCCGCATGTCCTGCTCGTTAGAGACGGCGTGAATGACGGACCCGGCCCCAAGGAACAGCAGCGCCTTGAAGAAAGCGTGCGTGAAAAGATGGAAAATCGCCGCGCCATAGGCACCAACGCCGAGCGCCACGAACATATAGCCGAGCTGTGAGCACGTTGAATAAGCAATCACGCGCTTGATGTCGTTTTGAACGAGGCCCACCGTCGCCGCGAAAAACGCGGTGATGGCACCCACGACTGTGACGACCGTCAATGCGGTGGGAGACAGTTCAAACACCGGCGACATGCGCGCAACCATAAACACACCGGCGGTCACCATGGTGGCCGCGTGAATGAGTGCGGAGACCGGCGTCGGGCCTTCCATTGCGTCGGGCAACCAAGTGTGCAGCAGGAACTGAGCAGACTTGCCCATCGCGCCCATAAACAAAAGCAAGCAAACAACGGTCAGCGCGCCATCGCGGGTCAGTTCATAACCGGCAAATGTCATGACAATTTCAGCCAGCGCGTCGGTTGAGGCTTCAGCTGCACCGGCAGTTGCTGCTGCGGCATGGGTCGCCATACCATCAACCGGCATGAAGCTCGCGGCGTTAGCGAAAATCGTGTCGAACTGGACCGAGCCGAACAGCATGAATACGCCAAAGATGCCGAGTGCGTAGCCGAAGTCGCCGACGCGGTTGACGATGAACGCCTTCATGGCCGCGTTGTTGGCGGACGCTTTTTTGTACCAGAAGCCGATCAGCAGATAGGATGCGACGCCCACCCCTTCCCAGCCGAAGAACATCTGCACCAGATTGTTCGATGTGACGAGCATCAACATCGCGAAGGTGAAGAATGACAGATAAGCGAAGAAACGCGGACGGTGCGGATCATCGTGCATATAGCCGATGGAGTAGATGTGCACGAGCGTCGACACCGTGTTGACGACAACCAGCATGACAACGGTCAGCGTATCAATGCGTAGCGCCCAATTGATATCGAGGCTGCCGGACTGGATCCAACGCGCGACATCAACGGTGAACGGCTCGACATTGGAAAAGCCGACGCTGAAGAAGGCAATCCAAGACAGGATAGCAACCAGCACCATAATGCCGGATGTAATATATTCGCAGCTTTTGGCGCCAAGTTGACGGCCGCCAAAACCGGCGATGAGCGCACCAATGAGCGGTAGGAAGACGATGGCCTGATACATGACCGGGTCAGCCTTTCATCATATTGACGTCTTCGACCGCGATGGAACCACGGTTGCGATAGAAGACGACGAGAATAGCGAGACCGATAGCCGCTTCCGCAGCGGCGACGGTCAGTACGAATAGCGCAAACACTTGGCCCACCATGTCCTGCAGGTGGGCGGAAAACGCGACGAAATTCAAATTGACGGCCAAAAGGATCAATTCCACCGACATCAAAATAACAATGACGTTTTTGCGGTTGAGGAAAATGCCGAAGATGCCGATGACGAACAGCAAGGCAGACACCGTGAGGAAGTGGGAAATGGTGACAGTCATTTTTTAAGTCCCTTGCCGGTTTCCACTTCAACGACCTCAATCGCTTTGCGTGGATCGCGTGCCACCTGCTCGCTCATTACCTGACGCTTCACGCCGGGTCGGGTCGGCCGCAGCGTCAAAACGATGGCACCAATCATCGCCACAAGCAGCACAAGACCGGCCAACTGGAAAAACAGCACGTAATCTGTGTAGAGAATATCGCCGAGTGCAGCCGTGTTTTCGCGCGTTGCGGGGTCCGGCATGGGGGCGGCTGTGGTTGCTGGCGTTGCAGCAAAGAATGTCCGCCCGCCGACCACGATCAGCAATTGAGCCGCGATCACAATGCCCACCAGCGCCCCGATGGGTGCATAGTCCAGCGCGCCGCGCTTCATTGATGCGAAATCCACGTCCAGCATCATCACAACGAACAGGAAGAGCACCGCCACAGCGCCGATGTAGACGACGAGCAGGATCATGCCGAGGAATTCCGCGCCCGTCAGGATGAACAAGGCGGCCGCGTTGAAAAATGTCAAAATCAGATACAGCACCGAGTGCACCGGGTTGCGCGCGACAACCACCATAAATGCACTCGCAACGCCAACGAAGGCGAAGAGGTAGAAGAATGCCGCCGCAAGGCCGGTCAATACCATGGGTTCCCCCGGTTCCTGTTCTTATCCGGCAAGCCCGATCAGACCTGCCTTTGATTATTTGTCCGTGTCAGCGATAAGGTGAATCGAGGGCGATGTTGCGTGCGATCTCACGCTCCCAGCGGTCACCATTGGCCAACAGTTTTTCTTTGTCGTAATACAGCTCTTCACGTGTCTCAGTCGCAAACTCGAAGTTTGGTCCCTCAACAATTGCGTCCACCGGGCACGCTTCCTGGCAGAAGCCGCAATAGATACATTTCACCATATCGATATCATAGCGCACGGTACGGCGTGTGCCGTCATTGCGGCGCGGTCCGGCTTCAATGGTGATTGCCTGCGCCGGGCAAATCGCTTCACACAATTTGCAGGCAATGCAGCGCTCTTCGCCATTGGGATATCGGCGCAGGGCGTGTTCACCACGGAAACGCGGGCTTAAACGGCCCTTTTCGTGCGGATAGTTCAGCGTGGCTTTCGGCGCAAAGAAACGCTTCATGGCCAAACCAAATGCGGCAATAAATTCAAGCAGCAGAAGGGATTTAGCGGCTTGTGCAATCGTGCTCATGTCGTCGTCCTTTCTCTCTTATGCCCAGCCGGTCAGTTTCAGGAAGGACGCTGTCGCGACCACCATGAACAATGAAATCGGCAGAAAAACCTTCCAGCCCAAGCGCATCAGCTGGTCATAGCGGTAGCGTGGGACAATCACCTTCACCATCGAAATCATGAAGAACAGGAAGCACATCTTGAAGACGAACCAGAAGGCACCGGGCAGCCAGGTGAAAGGCGCGAAATTAAACGGTGGCAACCAGCCGCCGAGGAACAGAATCGTTCCAAGCGCGCACATCAGCAAAATGGCGATGTATTCGCCCAGCATGAACAGCAGGTACGGCGTCGAAGAATATTCAATCATATGACCGGCAACGAGCTCGGACTCCGCTTCCACCAAGTCAAACGGTGGACGGTTGGTCTCTGCCAAAGCGGAGATGAAGAAGATCACAAACATCGGGAACAAGCCCAGCCAGTGCCAGTCAAACAAGGTGTTTGGCAGGCCCATCGCGGTGCCGATGCCGTCTTGTTGGGCCAGCACGATGGTCGTCAGGTTCAACGAACCGACGCACAGCAACACAGTCACGATCACAAAGCCAATTGAGACTTCATAGGAGACCATCTGCGCGGCAGAGCGCAGCGCGCCGAGGAACGGATATTTGGAGTTCGAAGCCCAACCCGCCATGATGACGCCGTAGACTTCCAGCGATGAAATCGCAAAAACGTACAAAATACCGACATTGATGGAAGCAATCGCCCAACCCTCATCAATCGGGATCACAGCCCAAGCGGCCAAAGCGAGCACGGCAGAGATCAACGGTGCAAGCAGGAACACGCCTTTGTTAGCGCCTGACGGGATGATCGGCTCTTTGAAGACAAATTTCAGCAGGTCGGCAAAAGATTGCAGCAGGCCAAACGGGCCGACAACGTTTGGGCCGCGCCGCGTCATGACTGCTGCCCATATTTTACGGTCGGCATACAAAATGAAGGCGGTAAAGATCAACAGCGCCACGAGCAGAACAACGCTCTGAAGCAACATAATCAGGCCGGGCAAGACGTAAGTGTCAAACATATTTCGGTGTCCGTTTTCCCGTCCGTTCGCTTATTCTGCGGCTTGCGCAAAAGTCTTTTGCGCTAGTTGCGAGCACTCCGCCATGACAGCGGAAGCCCGGGCTATTGGGTTGGTCAAATAGAAGTCTTTCACCGGCGATGCAAATGCCGCTTTGGTCAAACGACCACCCTTTTTGGCCAATTTGGCAATATCGCCCGCATCAGCTTCGGCGATCGCGTCAATTTCAGCCAAGTGTGGCACTTCTGCATAAAGCGCGGCGCGCAGTTGCGGCAACGAATCGAACGGCAGTTTGTGGCCAAGAACGTCTGACAGTGCGCGGAAAATCGCCCAGTCTTCTTTTGCTTCACCGGGCGGGAAGGATGCACGGTTGGTCATTTGCACCCGGCCTTCGGTGTTGACATAGGTCGCTGACTTCTCCGTGTAGGCGGCAGCCGGCAAAATCACATCCGCATGGTGAGCGCCAACATCGCCATGGGTACCGATATAGACGGTGAACGCACCAGCCTTGCGGGGGCGTAAATCCATTTCATCAACACCAAGCAAAAACAGAACATCAGCCTGAGCCACAGCATCGGTAGCTGAAAGCCCCTCACCGTGAGGCACAAAGCCGATATCGATACCGCCAACGCGCGCGGCTGCAGTGTGCAATACGGCAAAGCCGTTCCAGTCTTCTTTAACCGCGCCGACAGCCTCAGCAATTTTCGCCGCATGCGCCAGCACCGCGCCACCATCTGTGCGCGCAACCGCACCTTGGCCGATGATGATCATCGGGCGCTTAGCTTTTTTCAGCTTGGCTGCAAACTTGTTGCTGCCATCAACCAGAGCGGCGAGCGTTTCTGTGCCCTCACCCAGCGCCTCGTAGTCATAGCGTAAATCGCCCATGTCACCGACAACGCCGATGGCAATCGGGTTGGCGCGCCATGCTTTGCGGATGCGCGCGTTGAGCACAGACGCTTCAAAGCGCGGATTGGAGCCGATGATCAAAATTGCGTCGGCGTCTTCGATGCCATCAATCGTCGGGTTGAACACGTAGCTGGCGCGGCCATTGGCCGGATCAAGCGCGGCGCCATCATTGCGGCAATCAACGCTTGTTGAGCCCAATGACGCCAGCAATTGCTTGGCCGCAAACATTTCTTCAACGCCCGCCAAGTCGCCCGCAATCGCGGCGATCTGGTTGCCGCTGGCATTTGAAACAGCATCTTTAATGGATGCAAACGCCGCGCCCCAGCTGGCTGGCGCCAGCTTGCCATCTGCGTTGCGCACATAGGGCTTATCGAGGCGCTGGGTGCGCAAGCCATCCCAGATGAAGCGTGTCTTGTCTGAAATCCACTCTTCGTTCACGGCCTCATTGACGCGCGGCATGATGCGCATCACTTCGCGGCCCCGCGTGTCGACACGGATGGCTGAACCGACCGCGTCCATCACGTCGATGCTTTCGGTTTTGGTCAATTCCCAAGGCCGCGCCTGAAACGCGTAAGGCCGCGATGTCAGCGCGCCGACCGGGCACAGGTCGACCACGTTGCCCTGCAGTTCCGATGTCATAGCCTGCTCAAGATAGGTGGTAATCTCCGCGTCTTCGCCACGACCGATCAGGCCCAATTCGGAGATGCCAGCAACCTCGGTAGTAAACCGGACGCAGCGCGTGCAGTGGATGCAGCGCGTCATGATGGTTTTGACGAGCGGGCCGATGTATTTGTCTTCCACGGCGCGTTTGTTTTCTTGGTAGCGCGACGAATCAACGCCGAAGGCCATCGCCTGGTCTTGCAGGTCACACTCGCCACCCTGGTCACAGATCGGGCAATCCAGCGGGTGGTTGATGAGCAAAAACTCCATCACGCCTTCGCGGGCTTTTTTGACCATGGGCGTGTTGGTGAACACTTCTGGCGGCTGGCCTTCCGGGCCGGGCCGCAAATCGGAGACGTTCATGGCGCAAGAGGCTGCAGGCTTTGGCGGGCCGCCTTTCACCTCAACAAGGCACATGCGGCAATTGCCGGCAATCGACAGACGCTCATGATAGCAGAAGCGCGGAATTTCAGCGCCTGCTTCCTCGCAGGCCTGCAGGATCGTGTAATGATCCGGAACCTCGATCTCGTTGCCGTCAACTTTAATCTTCGCCATGGGTTCGTCTTCCGTTGTCGTTCAGGCGCAGCGCTGGGTTTGCCACAGTTTCACACCGGGCAAATGTTCCCAGTTGAATGCATGGTCGGTATTTCCGTGCCGGTCCAGATAGTCAAGCCGTTCCTTCGCTTCTTCCAAGCTTGGCTGATGGTTGGGCTCCACCCACCACATCACGAAATGATGCGATGACATCGCGTCGAACCACTCGGCCTTCCGGTTGTAGAAGCTTTTATGGACGGTATTCCAAACAAAATGCTCCAATTGCTCCGCACTTTGCCACACGCTCATATTGGCTGCCGCATGCGGCCACGGTGTGGGCTGGTGCATGGCATGCCCTGTCTCATCCTTGTGCATCCAGACAAAGCCGGGCATGCGTGACGCGAGAGCGTTAATCCGGTTTAGATTATCCATGAAGTCGGCGATACGGGGATCGTCGAGCTCATATTTCGGCACCGCGATGTTTAGTTCGGCAAGATGCATGATCAACTGCTTGTAAGGCTTTGGCCGGTCTTAGACCTTTTTGCCCTCAACACCAACACCACACATTGAAATTAGCGGCAAAAGTGACCACTCATTTCGTCGCAAAGCGTGATCGATTTGTGCCGCACCAGCTAGCGCGGCTCTTTGCCGAAAACCCGCACATATTCATCGCGCCCGCCTTTGGCCAAAGCGGCGGCTTGGCGGATCCAGTCTTCCCGGGTGATCCGACCGGAAAAGCGCAGATGCTCATCCACCCACATAACCTCCTGCGGTGTCCACGTGGCGATTTGATCAAAGTGGAAAATGCCGAGTCCATTGAGCAATTGTTCGAGCTTCGGGCCGATGCCCGCGACCATCTGAAGATCGTCTGCCACGCCATTTCGGGGAGTGTTCAAGCCAACCGGTGGCTTTTCATCGCCGGAACCAACACCGCTGACACCTTCACGAGCAACCAGCAGCGAAACGACGTTATCGGCGCCGGTTTCAACTTCATCTGGTTTCTGTGCTTGGTTCGTCGCCACGGTTTCAGGCGGCTGAACGGCCTTGGCACCACCGGCGTGCTTGGCCAGCTTATGAAGGTACTTTATCGTCTGGCGCTTGCGTTTGCTGATCTTTTTGCCGGACTTGCCTTCAGCCGCAATGCTTTCGACAGCACCCAAGGCAACCGCATAGCCGGACCACTTTGCCTTGCGCTGTGCGCCGGTGACCACACCCTGAAACTCCTCATGCGCATCCAAGTGAGCGATGAAGTGCTTGAATTTTTTGTAGGCTTTTGCTGACTTCTTCTTTTTGGATTTGGCCATGGTCGCTCCGTTGGTTTCTGCACCCGATGAAACGCAAGCGGTGACCCGCCTACCCCGCGATCATAGTGTGTTGAGCATCCATGTCCAATATGATTATCGAAGACGGTGTACCCGGGATACGCTACTTTCCAGCAGCCAACACCTGCGCCTGAGCAATCCAATTATCGCGGTCGATGCGGCCTTTGAATTGCAGAAAATCATCGACCCAAGCTACTTCAGCCGGTGTCCATGCCATAATTTGCGCAAAGGTCCAGATACCCAAGCCGTTCAACACAGTTTCCAGCTTAGGGCCAACGCCGGAAATGAGCTTGAGGTCATCCGCTACGGCAGGCTTGGCGATGGCTTTCGGCTTGACGAAATCCTCTGGCATCAG